>JAPFCT010000398.1 GCA_026169575.1 Faecalimonas sp. | reverse complement strand
TAATATCATACCTGAAATTTTCGTGTCAAGAAAATGAGGACGATTTGTCAAGAGAGATGAAAAGAAATATGATAAAAACAATATAAAATGGCAGGAGGGATAAGACCATGAAAGTTGAGGAAAGATTATTAAGGTACGTTGCAGTCAAGACACCTTGTGATGAAAGCAGTGCATCTGTTCCGACTACGTCATGTCAGTTCGATCTGGCAAAGCTTCTTGTAAAAGATTTGAAGGAACTCGGGGTAGAGAATGCACAGCTTGATGATAAGTGTTTTGTATATGGAACAGTTCCGGCGACAGCGGGATATGAAAAGAAGAAAAAAATCGGATTTATTGCGCATATGGATACTGTGGCAGAATTTACGGAAGGAGAGATCACACCAGTCTGTATACCTGATTATAATGGAGAAGATATGGAACTTGGAACAAGTGGGCGAATTCTTTCGACAAAAGATTTTCCACATCTGAAAAAATGTAAAGGCAGAACATTGATTACTTCTGATGGAACAACAATTCTCGGGGTAGATGATAAAGCTGGAATTGCGGAAATTATGCAGATGCTCCAAACCTTAAGGGATGAAGAGATTCCACATGGACAGATCAGTGTTGCATTTACCCCTGATGAAGAATGCGGGAGCGGAGCGGCAAATTTTGATTTTCAGAAATTTGGAGCAGAAGTAGCATATACACTTGACGGGGATGGAGAGGGAGAGATTCAATATCAGAATTTCAATGCCTGTGAAGCCAGATTTGAGATTTTGGGAAAAAGTGTTCATCCAGGTTCTGCAAAGGACGTAATGATCAATGCAGTTCTTATTGCAGCGGATATCAATAATATGTTACCAAGATATGAAACCCCGGGGAAGACGGAAGGATACGAAGGTTTCTATCATCTGCTTAGTATTCATGGAGATGAAGGGCATGCGGTCTCTGAATATATTATACGTGATCATGATGAGGGAAGTTTCAAGGCAAGAAAAAAGACACTTCAGCACATTGAGAAAACACTCAATGAAATCTGGGGAGAGGGAACGGTACGGCTGAAGTTAAAAGATGAGTATCAAAATATGGAAAGTATTATAAAAGAGCATATGTATCTGATTGAATATGCAAGAGAGGCATGTAATGCGGCAGGGGTAACAGAGGACATTTCCCCGATCCGTGGAGGTACAGATGGATGCAAGCTTTCATTTAAGGGACTTCCATGTCCGAATCTTGGAACAGGGGGACATGGATATCATGGACCGATGGAGCATGTGACAGTAGAAGGAATGGAAGCAGCAGTAAGAGTGATTGTGGAACTGGTCAAAATATTTGCAGAAAAATAGAGGGTAAAACATATGGAAAAAAAGAAGAAGTCAATATCATTCCCGACCGCGATTACAGTATTATTTATTGTATTGATTTTCGCGGCAATATTAACAGCGGTCGTACCGGCAGGTTTGTATTCAAAACTGGCATACAATGCAGATAGTAAGATGTTTGAAGTAACAGATCCAGATGGCAAAGTGACAGAGATGGAGCCAACACAAGAATCACTGGATGAACTTGGTGTGACTGGAAATCTGGATAAATTTCTTGATGGAACGATCAGTAAACCGGTAGCAATTCCGGATACTTATGAGAGAGTGGAGCAAAAGCCGCAGGGACCGCTACAGATTCTCCTTGCTCCAATTAGCGGAGTATATGATACCATCGATATTATTCTTTTTGTATTTATTCTTGGTGGATGTATCGGTGTATTAAATTACATGGGAGCTTTCAACGCGGCAATCGCAGTGCTCTCAAAAATTACAAAAGGGAAAGAGTATATTTTAATTATTTTGATTACGATTATTATTGCTGCAGGAGGAACGACTTTTGGACTTGCGGAGGAAACAATCGCACTATATCCGATCCTCGTACCGGTCTTTCTGGCAGCCGGATATGATGTTATGACATGTATTGCAGCCATTTATATGGGATCTTCGATTGGAACGATGTTTCCTACAATTAATCCGTTTTCGGCAGGAAATGCATCCAATGCGGCAGGAATCAGTCTGGCAGACGGAATGGGAATCCGTACGGTGGCGCTGGTACTCGGAGTTCTCATTTCTCTTGTATATATTTTGAGATACGCAAAGAAAGTAAAAGATGATCCGACAAAATCTATCTGTTATGACCAGTACGAGTATCATATGCAGAAGTTTGGTCACCAGGGAGAAGTGCCGGAATTTACAGTAAGAATGAAACTTTCTCTGCTTGTATTTGGAGCTTCTTTTGCAATTCTTGTGTGGGGGCTTGTTTCGCAGGGATGGTGGTTTGACATGATGACAGCATTGTTCCTTGGATGTTCCATCCTTCTTGCATTTACATCAGGAATTGGTGAGAAAAACTTTATGGATCAGTTTATTGGAGGAGCGGCAGATTTGATGAGTGTGGCACTTGTTGTCGGAGTTGCCCGCGGTATTAATATTATTCTTGAAAATGGTATGGTATCTGATACAATTCTTGAGTTCTTCTCAGGGGCAATCAGTGGAATGAATCCGTTTGTATTTATTATTCTGATGATGCTTGTATTTATTGTACTGGGATTCTTTATTTCCTCTTCCTCTGGTCTTGCGGTGTTGTCTGTACCGATTATGGCGCCGCTTGCAGACACAGTGGGAGTTTCGAGAGCAGCGATTGTCTCAGCGTACGCATATGGATTAGGTCTGATTTCTTTTATCACACCAACTGGACTCATTCTTGCAACGCTTGCGATGGTAGATGTTACTTATGATAAATGGTTGAAATTTATTATGCCGCTTATGATGCTTATGGCGGGATTCAGTGCAGTGATGCTGCTGGTTCAGGTAGTGCTGTAAGGAGTGAGACGTAGAGAAAGGAGAAGTCCAATCTGGCTTGTGCCTGATTGGATGGCAGAAAGATAGATGGATTTTGAAACAAAGATAAGAGAAGACCGGGAAAGTCTGATTTTTGATATTAAGAAAATGGTATCTGTAAACAGTGTGGAAGCAGATCCACAGGAAGGAATGCCATTTGGAGAAGGTCCTGCAGAGGCATTAAAATGTTTTCTGGGTATTGCTGAAGGGATGGGATTTCACACAGAGAATTTTGATAATTATGCAGGTCATGCAGATTATGGAGAAGGCGAAGAAATAGTCGGAATCCTTGGACATGTAGATGTTGTGCCTTGTGGGGACGGATGGATGTGCGATCCGTTCTCACCGGAGATTATTGACGGGAAACTGTATGGCCGTGGAGTACTCGACAATAAAGGCCCGATGGTAGTCTGTCTGCATGCGTTGAAAATCTTAAAGGAGATGGAACTTCCGCTCACAAAAAAAGTTCGTCTGATTGTTGGGGCAAATGAGGAAACAGACTGGCGGTGTATGGATTATTATTTTAATAAAAAGAAAATTACACCACCGCAGATTTCTTTTACCCCGGATGCGGAATTTCCATTAAAGCATGGAGAAAAAGGTGTGTTTCAGTATGAACTCGTAACAGATTTAAATGAGGAAATTGTCCTCGCCGGAGGAAATGCGTTTAATTCAGTTCCAGAATATGCATATGCCATTCTTCCCCGGGAGATGGAGAAAGGTATCGAAGCAAAGAAAAGCCTGTGGGAGAAGGAAACTGGATGTAGCTATAAAGTGAAGCAGGAGGGTGAAAAACTGAAGCTGGAGGTCTTTGGTGTTTCAGCACATGCCGCAACACCGGAGCGGGGAATAAATGCAGTAACCGGTTTGATGAGTGCACTCCGTCAGCTCTGCCCTGCGGGGGATCTGGGTGAGATTGCACAGTTCTATATGGAGAAGATCGGATTTGATCTTCACGGAAGAAATCTGGGAGTAGATTTACAAGATGAAGTATCCGGCAAATTAAGTTTTAATGTTGGCAAGGTGGAAGTGTCAGATCAGAAACTGATTTTCTCTGTTGATAACCGGGTTCCGGTATCTTATCCATGCAAAGAGGCACAGAAGTGTGTGGAGAGAGGAGTAGCCGGAACACGCTTCCGTTTCGAACACCCGGACATTACAGAGTCTATTTACACACCGAAAGATAGTTTTCTTGTAGAAACACTGATGGATGTTTATAAAGATGTGACTGGGGATACAGAGGCAGAGCCGCAGGTGGACGGAGCGTGTTCCTATGCCAGAGCGCTTGATAATTGTGTTGCATTTGGAGCAATTCTTCCGGGACAGCCGGATCTTATGCATCAGAGAAATGAGTATTTAGAATTAGATCGGCTTGATATGTGGATGAAAATCTATCTGGAAGCGATTTACAGACTGGCAAAATAAAGTTAAAGGAGCAGTCGGGTAAAAAAGAATATAATAGAAAAGTGAGGATGCGCTTTAGCGAAAGAGATATTATCGGGTAAAGCGCATCCTTTTGCTATGCAGTTTAGAGTACTGGATATAGGAGTTGGAAAATTTATAACGGTTGAGAGGAAGATAGGGATATGCTATAATTTTCACTGAACATTGTAAGCGTATAAACAGCCAGAAAAGGGAGAGAAAGCATGGAGAAACAAGAATTGAAAAAATTGATCGATACAGCGGCGGGGAGAATTCCGGCGGATCTTGTAATCAAGAACTGTAAGGTGGTAAATGTATTTTCAGGAGAGATCGTTGAGGGAAATATCGCAGTCAGTGGTTCTCAGATTGCGGGCATAGGAGAATATGAAGGAAAAGAGATTGTAGACGCAGAAGGAGCCTATGCAGTTCCTGGGCTGATCGACAGTCATATCCATATTGAATCTTCTTATGTGACACCGGAGGAGATCGGGCGGCTTTTAGTGCCGCATGGAACTACAACGATCATTGCAGATCCACACGAGATTGTGAATGTCTGTGGGATCAAAGGGCTGGATTATATGATGAAGGCAGCAGAGAAAACAGCGCTGGATATCCAGTATGTTGTTCCGTCCTGCGTGCCGGCGACGCCGTTTGAGCATGCAGGAGCTGTGATCGGAGCAGAGGAGATGGAGGAGCCGATCCACAGAGAAGGGGTACTCGGACTCGGAGAATTTATGAATTTCCCGGGTGTGATCGGGGCAGATGACAGTGTTCTTGAAAAATTGCTCGTAGCGAAGCGTGCCGGCAAGGTGATCGATGGACATGGACCGGGTATCTGTGGGAAAGAATTGAATGCTTATGCGGCTGCAAGGATCCTTGCAGACCATGAATGCTCTACCGTAGAAGAAATGAATGACCGGCTTGAAAGAGGAATGTATATTCTGT
>JAPFCT010000186.1 GCA_026169575.1 Faecalimonas sp. | reverse complement strand
TGTTATCGTCCATGACAAATCTTCCCTTGCGCCGGAGGGCAAGCCCGTTGCCTTTTGCCTTGACCCGGAAACAGGCTTTTCATGGATAGGCGAATACGACATAACCGCCGACGAGCTGCTGTCCGGCGCGGGCGGGAACACCGCCACCAAGACCGAACAGGCGGAACGGCTGATATTGGACTTGCTTGCAGACGGGAAAGAGCTTGCCAGCGAGGACATTGTAAAGGCCGCAGCCGAAGCCGGAATATCCGAGAGGACAGTACAGAACGCCAAGCGCAACATGGGCGGTATTTTAGGCGCAAGGCGTGTCGGCGGTCAATGGTATAACTTCCTCAAAAAGAAGCAGCCGCCCGAACCCGCAAGCTGAAAGTGCAAAACGCAGACCCTTTGCACTTTGCACTTTCGCACTTTCACGATAATTTGCGTCAATAACTCAAAAAAGCACTTGACAAAACGCTTCATGGGGAACAAAGGAGGATATAAAGCCGTTTGCCGACCCGAAATTCCAGAACAATGTGATTTTAACCGGGACGGAATTTCTTACCATGAATACCCGCCCGAAGAATCCGGCCAACGCCCGGAACCTAAATGCCTGCGTGATCGGCTCGTCCGGTTCGGGAAAAACAAGGTTCTGGCTCACGCCCCAGCTCCTTCAGGCCCATTCCTCGTATGTGTGTGTAGACCCAAAAGGCGGCACCCTCGACCAGTGCGGCCGCTTTTTGCAGAGACAGGGCTATAAGGTGCGGGTATTCAACAGCATAGATTTTTCAAGATCCATGCACTACAATCCGCTGGCTTACATCAAGACGGAAAGCGATGTGCTGAAATTTGTGACCGCCCTGATCGCCAACACCAAAGGGGACGGCAAGGAGGGGGACGAGTTCTGGACCAAAGCCGAAACGCTTCTGTACTGTGCCCTTGTTTCCTATATCGTGTTTGAGGGGCCGGAGGAAGAACGGAACTTAAACACGCTGGTGGAAAGGATAAACAGCATGGAAGTCCGGGAGGACGATGAAACCTTTAAGAACGCCGTAGACTATATGTTTGACGGGCTGGAAAAAAGGAATCCCCAGCACTTCGCCGTAAGGCAGTATAAAAAGTACAAGTTAGCCAGCGGCAAGACGGCAAAAAGTATTCTGATTAGCTGCGGGGCCAGATTGGCTCCATTTGACATCCCCCAGCTTCGGGAGATCATGAGCTATGACGAGCTGGAGCTGGACCGTCTGGGAGACGAAAAATCCGCCCTGTTCTTTTTAATTAGCGATACCGACACCACCTATAACTTTATCGTAGCACTTGCCTTTTCCCAGATGTTCAATCTTCTCTGTGAACGGGCAGACAACAAATACGGCGGACGGCTTCCCTACCATGTGCGGGTGCTGTGGGACGAGGCGGCCAACACCGGGCAGGTTCCATCGCTGGAAAAAATCGTGGCTGTGATCCGTTCCCGGGAGATCAGCCTGACCTTGTTCTATCAGGCCATGAGCCAGTGCAAGGCACTGTATAAGGACAATTCCGAAACCATCATGGGAAATATGGACAGTATCATCTTTCTCGGGGGCCGGGAGGCGTCCACCCTAAAAGACATTTCAGAAAACTGGCTGGGAAAGGCCACGATCTCCATGCAGACCGAGGGCCGGAGCCGGGGACAGTCGGAAAGTTACAGCCAGAATATGCAGCGGCTTGGCCGGGAGCTGATGACCACCAGCGAGATTACCACCATGCCGGGGAACAAGTGTATTTTACAGCTCAGGGGTCTCCCGCCCTTTTATTCCCCGAAGTATGACTTAAAACAGCACCCCAACTATAAATATACCGCCGAGTATGACAAAAAGAAAAATGCCTTCCACTTGGAAAGCCTGTTCCGACACCGGCCATTGAGACTAAAGCCGGAGGACGAATACACGGTGTACGAAGTGGACGGCTC
>JAPFCT010000012.1 GCA_026169575.1 Faecalimonas sp. | reverse complement strand
TCGCAGAAGTCAGATACTGTGTCCATGTGGGCAACGAAGCCAAGCTTTGTCTTATCCTCATATCCCTTTGTTGCAGGAAGAGAAGCGTATACAAAGCACTTTTCATCGACATAGGCATCTGTCAGCCCCAGTTCTTTTAATTCGGTTACGAGAAGATGGGCCAGGTCAAACTGGCAGGAGGTAGTTGGAACCGTCGCGCTTGTGTGATCACTTGGGGTACGGACAACTACATACTTTAGTAAACGTTCATATGCTCTCATGTTAAAAATCCTTTCTGTGCGTGATTGATCACAGAGATGCCGTTTCAGGCGGTGCATGCCGGGAACAAGAATGATTCCGGGGATTTCTCTGTTTTCGCATGACAATAGTATAGCAAGTCAGTGAAGAGAAGACAAGGGAGAGCAGAGGCGATGAAAAGAAAAAATAACAGAGAAAATAGTCAGAACGAATTCTGGAACAAATGATAAGAGATACCTTGAAGCATTCCAACACTCATTCCAACGCTTTCTTCATTTCCAAGAGATGGAAATAAATTTGTCTGTTTGATTTCGTCAATCATTCGGCTGGTAAGTGCTATTTCTTCCAAAGAATAATACGTATCGGATGATTCTTGTTTTTGCGTTTTTCCGACAGCAGCTTTTTGTAGTTGCTGTGACATATATGCAATATCATTTAACAACCACTGATCTTCTGAATTTTTTAAATGAGCATAATCCTTATTTTCTTCTGTAAATTCAATATAAAAAGATACTTTTTTTTGATATTCGGACATAATGCTGTCATATATTTTTCCGGTTTCATTTTGTACTCCATTTTCTCCCAAAAAGTTACCTATTTTTTTGAAAAATGGCTGGCGATTTTTTCTGATATTTCAGATATAATTGATTCCAGATCCTTTTGGTAGTTTTCAAGTTTTTCGCCATTAAAGTTTGTTTTTAGATATTCCAGAGTCGTAACATACGTAGCTGCAAGTCGGTCTAAATTGGAACTGATATCGTTTCCTCTGATGCTGAAGTCCAGGGCATAGTTTAATCTGTTTTTGTCCCACTCTGTAATTTCCGTATTGTTCAGATTATCTATAAATTCCTTTGGAATTTTAGAGACATCATGAATAACTTTAGAACTGCTGTCCTTATCAAAAATAGAAATAGGATTTTCCTGCCAATACTTATATAGTAGAGCATCTTCTTTAGTGATTTCTTTATTACCTCCATATAAAGAATCAATGACTGAATGATTTTTCGGGTTTGAAGTAAACGTTCTAGAATTTTTATTTGGAATAGCCGAAAAACAGTTTCTTGCGTAGTAAAGACTGGAATTAGAATAAATCCGCATAAAATCCCTCCTGAAATAACATAATCACTATTTTATCGTATAAGTTAACTGAACTCATTAGCGAATGATTGAAAAAAAGCTGTTACTTTCTATTCTGAAAAATTATTGACTTCTTCAAACGACACAACATTTAACGAAGAAGCGGCAAATACAGTAATCGAACTCAAAGAAAACAAGATTGTTGCTAAAACTAATGTAATTATGTTTTTATTTCGTATTCCTGAATTGTTTTCTTGTTAAAATAGTGAGTATGTATATGATATTGTTAACATTATAAGTTATGTTGTGTTTTTTTAAATACTTTATTTTTTGAAAAAAAGATAATTTCTGAAAATTTAACTGTTGTTTTGTTGTTTGGTTTTACTATTTGCGATGAATCGTTATCATTCAGTATACTTTAATAAAGAGTTTATGTTTGCGGGGAAAATATATAGTCAGGGAATACAAACTGTGGATAGGAGTTATGTGTCTATTAAGAAAATATACGTATTGGTAATAGAAGAGAACTCAAAAATCGAGGTAAATTTGTTTCAGAAAATATTACGAAAG
>JAPFCT010000095.1 GCA_026169575.1 Faecalimonas sp. | reverse complement strand
TTAAAGGAGGAAACAATCATGGCAAGTCGTTCATCAAACAGAACAGCAGTACCAGAAGCAAAGGAAGCATTAGACAAATTCAAATATGAGGTGGCAAACGAGCTTGGTGTACCTTTAACAGAAGGATACAACGGAGACCTCACATCCAGACAGAACGGATCTGTTGGTGGATATATGGTGAAAAAAATGATCGAGCAGCAGGAAAAACAGATGGCTGGTAAATAAGCCGGGATATTTGACAGACAGTAAAGAGATGAGAAGAGCGTATGGGAGAAACCTATGCGCTTTTTCTCATTCTTTTGATTGCATATCTCAGGAAAAAATGGTAAAATAACGGAAAAGCAAGAGCATGTGAAGGGGGCTTTCAAATGAAGTTAGTATATGCAATCGTACATGATGAAGACAGTGAAAGAGCAACGAGAAAACTGAATGAGAATAAATTCAGTGTCACAAAGCTTTCCAGTACCGGTGGATTCTTAAAGAGAGGAAATACGACGTTGATGATCGGTACGGAAGATGAGAAAGTTCCGGAAGTGATCCAGATCGTGAAAGAGGAGTGTGCAAAGAGACAGCAGATTGAAGTGCAGGCGCCATATATGGGAAGCGGAGCTCCGGTCAGCAACTATTCTTTCGTTCCGATCACAGTGGAAGCAGGAGGAGCGACGATCTTCGTAATCAATGTGGAAGAGTTCCATAAAGTCTAAAGGTTGTGCGTCAGCACAATCTTTTTTGCATTTGACAATATTACAACAAGTTTATATAATAGACGGGAACCGATGTACTTTTTGAAAAGAAAGACGGAGTATTTGCGGGGAAAGTAAACGTCAGAAAGGAGAATTTATGAGAGTTATTGCAGGAAGTGCCAAGAGATTACAATTAAAGACACTGGACGGTATGGATACAAGACCAACGACAGACCGCATTAAGGAAACGCTGTTTAATATGATTTCTCCTTATTTATATGACTGCAGATTTCTGGATCTGTTTGCCGGAAGCGGAGGGATCGGGATCGAGGCGCTCAGCCGGGGAGCCGGGGAGGCTGTATTTGTCGAACAGAATCCGAAAGCGATGGCATGTATCAAAGAAAATCTGAAGAAAACAAAATTGGAAGAACGTGCAGTGACGATGGCAGCGGATGTTATGACAGCGCTCCGGCGCATGGAAGGATCAAAGACATTTGATTATATTTTTATGGATCCTCCATATAATAAACTGCTGGAGAAGCAGGTGCTTGAATATCTTGCAGAGTCAAAACTGATCGATGAGGACAGTGTGATTATTGTGGAGGCATCAAGATCAACCGATTTCTCTTATGTGGAGTCCTTTGGATTTTCCATCTTAAAGAGGAAGGAATACAAGACAAATCTGCATTTATTCCTTGCACTGGAAGGAAGCGAAAGAGTATGTTAAGAGCAATTTATCCGGGAAGTTTTGACCCGGTTACGTTTGGACATCTGGATATGATCCGGCGTTCCAGTCAGATCGTCGATGAATTAATTGTCGGTGTGCTGCACAATAAAGCAAAAACGCCGTTGTTTTCTGTGGAAGAACGTGTTAGAATACTAGAAGAAGTGACAAAAGATCTGCCAAATGTCAGGGTGATGGCTTTTGACGGATTGTTGGTAGAATTTGCAAAGCAGATCGGTGCGAAGGTAATCGTGAGAGGACTGCGCGCGATCACAGATTTTGAGTATGAGTTGCAGATGTCACAGACTAATCACAAGCTAGAGCCAGAGATTGAGACGATGTTTCTGACGACAAGTCTGGAGTATTCGTTTCTGAGTTCGACAACTGTAAAGGAAGTGGCAGCATTTGGAGGCGACATCACACAGTTTGTGCCGGAACTGGTCGTAGATAAGATAGAAGAAAAGATGAAAACCAAAAGGAGAGTGTAACTATGAGCAGCCGTATTGAGCAGATTATTGAAGAGATTGAGGAGTATATTGACGGGTGTCCGTTTAAGCCATTATCTACATCAAAGATCATTGTAAATAAAGATCACATTGATGAATTACTCCGGGAACTCCGTATGAAGACACCGGATGAGATCAAACGTTATCAGAAGATTATTTCCAATAAGGATGCGATCCTTGCCGATGCGCAGGCAAAGGCGGACAGCATGCTGGAGGAAGCGCATGTGCAGACCAATGAGCTGGTAAGCGAGCATGAGATCATGCAGCAGGCTTACGCGCAGGCAAATGAAGTCGTGATGGCAGCGACTGAGCAGGCGCAGCAGATCCTTGACAATGCGACAAATGATGCAAATGACATCCGCATGGGTGCTGTGCAGTATACCGATGAGCTTTTAGCAGGCGTGGAGAGCATTGTCGGACATACGATGGACAGCTATACATCTAAATTTGACGGTCTTGTAAATTCTCTGAAGGAGTGCTACGACGTCGTACGCGCGAACCGTACAGAGCTTGCACAGCCGGAAGAACCGGAATATGATGCAAATCAGATACAAAATTAGTTTTGGCAGTTTGCGGAAGGAATCGATAATCACTTGCATGGATTACAGAAAGAGCCCAAAAAGAATCGGGGCGAGGATCGCGCAGAGGAATGCTGTGATCACTTTCTGAAAAAAGTATGGCATGATGGAAAGTCCGGTTCCCTCTAACATACAGTTTGTCTGTGCGACCGAGCAGATGCCGCCAAATGCGGTAAGAGCCATTGTCAGTGTGAAGCGCATGATAAGAGGAAGATCTGAGGCGCACAGCATCGGGATTCCGTTTGTGATTTCCAGAAATGGCAGGATCATCTTCAGAAGCGGTATTTTCTGAAAGGGATCTGAGGACAGCAGCGAGATCAGGATAGAGAAAAGGATGATATATCCTCCGATTTTTGTGATCGTTTCAAAACTATTCATAATGCAGGTATCCAGCATTTGGAATTTTATACAAATGCGGGATGCCTGTTTTTTTGTGCTGCCGGAACCAGATCTGTCTTTTTGGGAGTTGCCGGATTTTCTGAAAGAAAAAGGATAAAAGAGTGCACTTGCCAGGACCGGAGTTCCAAACAGAAGGAGAAGGGACGGCAGCAGGAGAGATTGCTTTTGGAGGTTTTGCCATACGACATAGCTGACAAGAAACATCGGGCTTGTATTGTTGCAGAAGGACAGCAGGTACTGCCCTTCCGCCTGGGAGATTTCTCCCTGACGAAGCAGGTCTGCCGTGACTTTTGCGCCCATCGGATAGCCGCAGAAAAAACCTGCCACAACAGCGAAAGAGGCGTTTTCTGAGATGCGGAACAGCCGGCGGAAGACCGGAGAAAAGATCCGGTCAAGATAAGTGATGCTGTTTGTGGAGATCAGGAGACCGGACAAGATCATAAATGGAAGCAAGGTCGGAAGAACGGTCTGGAACCAGAGGAGAAGGCCTTTGCCTGCTCCGAAAAATACTTCCTGCGGGCGCAGGAGCATTGTCAGGAAAAAAAGAAGGATTCCCAAACCTGCGGCGTTCTGTTTCATAATGCGACCTCCCGTGAATGTCCAAGTAGATTTTCTGTAACTATTCATATGGGAGAAATTGTTCTTTTATTCCCGGGAAGAAGGGAAAAGTAAATGGATAAAGGGGCAACAGAAATCATAGAATAGTGGAAAGAGAAAACAGGCGGGACGGTGGCAGATTTCATGAAAAGAACGACACCTCTGAAAAAGACAGTGAGACTGCTGCTGGTTGTATTTCTGGCAGCGTTTTTCTGTCAGATCGGATTTCATGAGTTGTATGAGGAAGGAAAATCGGGAAGACTGCATGAAAAGGTGACGGAGACGGAGGTTTTTTGCAGGCAGCAGGTCACTCCCCGGATGGAGCGATACATACAGCATTCAGCAGATCCGGGGAGAGACTTGGGAATCTTCTGGCTGGAGACAAAGTTTGGATATGAGACATTTCCCTGGGAGATCTCTGAAAAAGTATTTTGCGAGAGGGAAAAGCGGTGGAAGAAAAATCCGTTTTATCTGTCCTATATCGATACCTGCCGTGCGATCTGGAATGAAGTTGAATATTTTCCGGTAGCGAAGTCGGACATGAAGGGAAGAAAGTTTGTTTTCTTTTCAGACTCGTGGATGGAGGAGCGCAGCTATGGGGGAAAACGGGGCCATGAAGGTACGGATCTGATGGCAGGAGAAGATGTGAGAGGCATCTATCCGGTCATCAGCATGACGGATGGAGTGGTGGAACAGATGGGATGGCTTGAAAAAGGCGGAAACCGGATCGGGATCCGGACAGAGGCGGGCGCGTATTTTTATTATGCACATTTGGACTCTTATGCAAATATACGGCAGGGGGATCCAGTGAAAGCAGGGCAGCTGCTCGGCTTTATGGGCGATAGCGGTTACGGAAAAGAAGGGACGAAAGGGATGTTCCCGGTGCATCTTCATCTGGGGATTTATATTTATCCTGATGGAACGGAGACGGGTGTCAATCCTTATCCGGTTCTAAAGTACGCAGAACAGAAAATACGGAAATACAGCTACTGAAGAAATTTTCCTGGATTTTTGCGTACGGTTTGGGGTGGTGTAATAAAATGGAATATGATACAATATATTGGGTGATTTTTTTGAGATAATACCATTTGGAGGGAAAAATGAATTTACCAGCGAAATTTGAAGAGAAAATGAAAGCATTGCTTCAGGATGAATATGAAGATTATATAAAATGTTACGAAGAGCCGCGTCTGTATGGGTTGCGGGTAAATACGAGGAAGATCAGTGTGGAGGAATTTCAGAAGATCTCTCCATTTAAGTTAAAGCCGACCCCGTGGATCGAAAATGGATTTTATTACGATGGCGGGCAGGTACAGCCATCGAAGCATCCTTATTATTTTGCAGGACTTTATTACCTGCAGGAGCCAAGTGCGATGACGCCTGCGAACCGTCTTCCGGTCGAACCGGGAGACAAAGTGTTCGATGTATGTGCAGCGCCTGGAGGGAAAGCGACAGAACTGGGTGCGAAGCTCGGTGACACCGGGGTGCTCGTGGCAAATGATATCAGCAACTCGAGGGCAAAAGGACTGCTAAAGAATATTGAATTGTTTGGGATTGGAAATGTACTCGTGTTAAGTGAGGAACCAGGCAAGATTGAAGAATATTTTGAAGGGTATTTTGATAAGATTTTGATCGATGCTCCCTGCTCCGGGGAAGGGATGTTCCGAAAAGATAAAAAGATGGTCAAAGCATGGGA
>JAPFCT010000257.1 GCA_026169575.1 Faecalimonas sp. | reverse complement strand
GGGAAAATTTAGGCTTTGTCTTTCAGGACTTTAACTTACTGGACACACTGACGATCTCAGAAAATATCGCACTGGCGCTTACGATCAACAAAGTACCTGCAAAAGAGGTGGAACCCCGGATTTTCGATATCGCCGGGAAGCTGAATATCCTTGATATTCTTGACAAATATCCTTATCAGGTATCCGGCGGTCAGAAGCAGCGCTGTGCCTGTGCAAGAGCAATCATCAACCGTCCGAAGCTCTTGCTGGCAGATGAGCCGACCGGTGCACTGGACAGCCATTCCTCACAAATGCTGCTGTCTACGATCCAGAGCATCAATGAACAGCTTGGAGCGACGATCCTCATGGTAAGCCATGACGCGTTTACCGCCAGCTATGCCGGCCGCATTCTCTTTTTGAAAGATGGAGAAATCTTCATGGAACTTCGCAAGGGCAATGACAGCAGAAGTGCTTTTTTTGAGAAGATCCTGAACGTCCTTACGATCATCGGAGGAGGGGAAAGTCATGTATGCTAAACTTGTTTTAAGAAATGCGAAGCGGTCCGTCAAAGACTATCTTGTCTACATTGTCACCATGACGATCTGTGTCACACTTTTTTATTCGTTCCTTTCCATTTCCAGCAGCTATTATCATCCGGATATCGGCAGTGAATACGATTTTACCCTGCTAAGCGGCGGGATGAAAGCGGCGATCTGCATGATCACCCTGCTGTTATTATTTTTGATCCGGTTTGTCAATCATTATATGCTGCTGCGAAAGCAGAAAGAATTCGCTGTGCAGTCCATCATGGGAATGGAGCAGAAAACGATTGGCAGGATTTTCTTCGCAGAGACTCTGATCATGGGGATCGTTTCCATTCTGATCGGCATTTTTCTCGGTGTATTCTGCTCCCAGTTTATTACCGCGATGCTCCTTAGCGCCTATGGAAAGCCTTATGAACTGTCATGGACATTATTCCCGGATACAGTTTTATGGACAGTGACATTTTTTGTATCCAGTTTCCTGGTGGTGGGAATCTTCAATACGCGCACGATCCAGAAGGCAAAAATCATCGATATGCTTTCCGCAGAGAAAGAGAACGAACCCGAACTGAAAAAAAGCCGCTTCATTTCCGCTGTAATGATGTTCTTTGAGCTGATGATTGCATGGGCGCTTATTACGGGAATCCAAAAAGTCTGGTTTTATTATGATTCCCGCCTTGCATTGCCGGTACAGCTTATGTTCTGGGGAAATATCCTTTTCCCTTTTGTTACGCTGCTCTGGTCCGTCTTTTGCCTGATCCGAAAGAAGACAAAAGAATGCGTTCTTACCGGGTTACTGATCTGTTCTGTCCTGAACGCTTTTTCGGCAGCCAGTGTTTCATTCCTGGAAAGGAAGTATTATCTGCATTTAGGCGTTGGAACACTCAATCAGTATCTGCTGTTTGTTCTGGTAAACCTGCTTTTCTTCATTTGTGCGTTGATTTATCTTACCAGTGGTCTGATCATGGCATGGAAAGAAGCCTCCCCGGAACACCGGTACCATGAGGAATCTCTTTTCTTTTTCGGACAGATCCTCTCAAAACTGACTACGACCAGTCAGACGATGACCATCATCTGCATCACCCTTGTGCTGGCAATTTTTATGTTTATTGCCGCACCCGTTTTAACCGGCTGGTCTTCCGGTTATCTGGATATTCGTTCGATGTATGATGTACAGATTTATTCCGAATACAACGATGTGGAACACGAAGCAGATCTGCCGCGGGACAATTACGAAATCATTACAGACTTTCTCGCAGCGCATGACATTGCGATTGCCGATGACTGTATGTTTCATTTATATCTTCCGGAGAAAGCCGATTTTCACAACAGACAAAAATACGATTTCCCGGTTGCGGCAATTTCTTTAAGTGATTATAACGCCATACGAGAGATGTTAGGCTATGAACCGATTTCTCTGAGAGAAAATGAATTTACGACACAATGGCGTTCAATCGCGACAGAAGAAGAGAAAAACAGCTTTCTCACAGAACATACCAGTGTTGTGACAGACGGTGGAACGTTAACACTTTCTGACCAGGCCTGCCATGAGGAAGCAATGGGCGAAACGATGTATAACTCCTACACCGATGTCCTCTATGTATTTCCGGACAAGATCTGTAAAAATCTGCTTCCGGTGATTAAAAACCGCTATATGACAACAACAGAACCAATCCCTTACAAGGAGGCGGTGGCGCTGGATAAGCTGTTCATGGAAAAATATCCGGAGCAGACCGACACCGGTGTGCTGTACGGCATACGTTTCCGCACACTGCAGACAAACAGTACGATCGCCAATAATTTCATCCTGCAGGCTTCCATGCTCTACGGCGCTGTTGTATTGATGGTGATCTGTCTCACAGTGCTTTCTCTGCAGCAGCTTTTGGACGCGGGACAGTATCAGTACCGCTTCTCTGTACTCCGAAAACTAGGTGTGGAGGAACCGCATATCCGCAAACTGATCCTGAAACAGCTAAGCGTCTGGTTCGGACTTCCGATCCTGATTGCAGTCACTGTATCTGCTGTTGTGACCGGTTACTTTCTCCAGACAATCTCGGCGGAAATTTCAGCTTATGTCGGAGCTTCCGCCGTACGGTTACAGATCGGAGCGACCGTGGGGATCCTGATTCTCCTGCTGCTATGCTACTTCTTAAGCACCTGGATTATTTTCAGACGTTCTGTCGATCCGGTACGCAAGTGACCACAGGCAGGGAAAGGGCGGCAGAAAAACGACTGCCGCCCTTTCCTCTCTTTTTAAGAAGAAACAATCTCTCCTGCCGCTATCTTACATTTCTGTCTGCCGGATCCGCTCTACTACACTTTTTTTCTCACTGTGCGAGAAGCAGAACACTGCAAGCAGCACCGCAGCCGCAATCCCGGTTAAGATCAGAAATGGCACCGGGAACATGGTAAACTGGTATGTCATCACCCACCCGGTGGAAAGCAGTTCGCTCTGGATGCCCTTCTTCAGGATCGTCAGACTGTACAGACAGCCCGCTGTCACAGCAATCGCAGACGATACAAAAACATAACAGAAACATTCCCACAAGATCATCTGGAAAATCTTCTTCCTTGACATCCCCATACTCTGGAAGATGGCAAATTCTTTCGTCCTCGCCAATGTCATTGTCGCCTGTGTGTTGATATATCCACAAATTCCAAGAAGAAACAGCAAACACCCTGCTGTCAGTTCCGGAAATACCGAGCGGATACACTCCCTGCGAAAACTTTGCCGCAGAACATAGGAAGATTCCTCAGCAACCGGCGCCCCGAAATGCTTCTCATAAGATTGCAGTAGCTCCTCCGCCTCCCGCTCTTTCTGATCCTCCACATTAAAATATAATTTTCGGATCCCGGTCTCCGGATACAGTTCCCGAAAATCGGCTCCCGGAATAACAATCTCCGGCACAAACATATGAGAGGATCCTCCCTGCATCATCCGGTCCGGCAGATAGACGGTCGCCATGATCTCAAATGTCCGGCCCTCTGCTTCCACCAGTTCCCCCACGCTGTAATTGGGCTGTTCCTTTGAAGGAACACCGCTTCCGACTGCAAGTGCATATCTGCCTCCGGCAAACTGCTCCGGATCCCATGTGCCATCTAAGACCCAGTCCATCTCTTCCATCATCGAAAAAAGATCCTGGTCAAGCCCCCATATCCGCATCGTACACTGCCCGCCGGATATCGCTTTCCCGTACTCCTGCATCCACTGCGTATATGGCTCCATATAGTGGAAAAGATCCGCTCCTTCTCCTGCGAAGAAAGAACGTATCCGCTCCCGCACGGATTTCGGAAGTGTATGGGAAATCTCTCTGGAGAAAACGGCGCCGCATTCCTGCAGTCCCTCCAGCGCAAGGATCTGCCGCTTCATCTCCCCGCCGATCTTATTTTCTCTCTCATTATAGACGCCGCCTGCATCTCCGCACAGCGAAGCCTCCTTTACCACAAAATCAGAGACAGACGTCTCCCGCAAATATTTTTCTGCATCAAAAGAATGATATTTGGTGGACGCCATCCAGATCAGAAACATTCCTCCGGCAAGCGCCGCACAGACCTTCCAGGTCCACTTCCGGTTTTTCCAGAACGACTCCGCCGCAAGGAAAAATGGCACATTTCTTCCGCTCTTTCCCATCTTCGTGAGAAATAACCGCCTCCGGCTTCTTTTTCTTTCCTTTCGGATCCGGAGCATCCTTTTTTCTTTCCGCGCCGTCTGTTTCTTTCGGTATTTTCCTGACGGCATGATCCACCAGACTGCATGAAGCGCTTCCATTGGGGAACAGCTTTCAATGATGCCCGCTGCTCTTCTGCTGCATCTTCGCACAACAAGAAACAGAAGCACCGTCTGGAACAAAAGCAGCCCGACATGGAGAGGAAGCCGCCCCAGAGATACACTCCATCCGGTATGAGTCAGAACCATCTTTCCACAAAAAACTGCAAAGACGATTCCCGGAAACGCACCTGCCGCGCATAAGAGCATCCCGCTTCCGGTCCAGACACTTCGGATCTGTGCCGGGGACATCCCAAGTGTCTTTAATCTCCCATAATATTCCATATCAGTCACCGCTGCGATCTGGAACATATTGCGAAAAATAAAATAGCCTGCCAGATAGAGAAACAGCATCATGAGCAGTTCATCCTGATGTTCCATCAGATTCCGCAGATAAAGGCGGATCTTCTGCACATCATTCACCTCCGCCTCCGCATGCTGCATGCCGCAGGCATTGATCAGTCTCTCCGCTTTTTCAGAAAGTCTGAGCGGCAGTGCAAACCGGATCTGTGTCTGAAAGGTATTTCCCGGATACTTCTGTGCAAATTTGCTTGACACCCACAGATCCCCGTTTTTCCCGTCGGCCCCTTTCATTTCCAGATAGCCGGATACGACAAAGGCAGAGACCATCTCCTCTCCATCCTGCTCCCAGATAAGTTTTACAGTCTCTCCTACCTTTTTTTCCACCCCGAGTATCGGCAGCGTCGTCTCATCAACAACAATCTCCGATTCCTTTTCCGGAAGGCTTCCATGCAGCACACCCCTTTGATTCTGCTCCAAAAACACCTTATCCGGACAGATCAATTCGGGACTGCGGTAGATCAGTTCCGGATTTTTCACCTCCCCGATCACCTCTGCAGTGCCGGTCTCTCTGATTTGCGGCTGCATCTGGATCTGCTCGTTTTCTTCCCGGGTCACACCGTCTAGGACAAAATGTGCATCTGTCCCCTGCCATTCCAGCAGTGTCGAGTGCAGATGTTCAACTTCAGCGGCAATTCCCATTCCAAGCAGTGTCAGCACAGACATGCAGCAGAAAACAAGCACTACAAGGATTGTATTTCTGGCTTTCCGAAACGCGATCGTCCGAAAAATAATCTGTCTGACTGCCCATCCATTATTATTCTCCAGCATACGGTTCCCCCACGATCTTTCCATCCTCCAGCCGGATGATCTGATCTGCCATCTGTGCCAGTTCCTCGTTGTGCGTGATCATCACCACAGTCTGTCCATACTTTTTGCTCATCATCCTGAGAAGCGCCATCACATCCCTTCCTGCAATCGTATCCAGATTCCCGGTCGGCTCATCTGCCAGCACAACCGGAGGCTTTGCGACCAGCGCCCTCGCGATTGCCACCCGCTGCTGCTGCCCGCCGGACAATTCCCCTGGGAAAACCTCCATCAGATCTTCCAGACGCAAAAAAGAGACGATCGAGCGGAGAAGCTCTTCGTCTGGCTTTCTTCCGTCCAGTGTCAGAGGAAATACGATATTTTCATAAATATTTAACATCGGCGCCAGATTATAATTCTGAAAAATAAATCCGACTTTTCTTCTCCGGAAGACACTCTTCTCCTCCTCATCGAGATGATCTAATACAACCTCCCCGATCTGCACACGTCCTTCCGTCGGTTCATCCAGTCCTCCAAGCAGATGCAGCAGTGTGGACTTCCCACTTCCCGAGATCCCCATCACCGCAAGGAAGCATCCCCGCTCGACTTCCAGATCGATCCCGTCCAGCGCTTTGACCAGATGTGTCCCTCTCTGATAGTATTTTTTCAAATTTTTTGCCCGCAGCTGTATCATAAGTTTCCTCCCTCTTTTCTTCCGTATCTTTTTCCGTCATCCTTTTTAGGATCAGTGCAGCTTTGGCTCATTCAGAAGATATACGGAAAATGTAGTCCCCTCTCCCACAACCGAAGCCACGCTGATATATCCTTTTTCCATTTCAATGATCTCTTTTGCAAGATGCAGTCCCAGTCCGATCCCATCCTCTCCTTCTGCCTCCGGTTCCCGGTAGAAGCGCTGAAAGATCTTATTCAGATGTTCTGCCGCAATGCCTCTTCCGGTATCTGAAATGTTGATCTTCGTATAGAATTGTCCCTGATGGACCTCTATCCTGATCTTTCCTCCCCTGCCGGTATATTTTACCGCATTGTCAAGCAGATTAAACACTGCCTCCACCGTCCATCTCCGGTCGTGGACCAGTTCGGTCTCTTCCGGGCAGGAAACAGTGACCGTGATCTCTTTTTTCAGCGCTTTTGGCATCACCTCACTCATCGCTTCGGCGAGCGTATCCAGCAATGACTGGCGCTTCTGATGCAGCGAGACAAGACCGGTCTCCAGTCTGGACATCTCTGTCATCGCATCCATCAGGAAATTGATCTTCTCTGTCTGTTCTTCCACCATTGGGAGAAATTGTTCCTTTTTCTCCCCGGAAAGATTGTTCCTGCCGAGGATTTCTGCAAACAGCTTCAGATTTGCCGCCGGAGTCCGCATCTGGTGGGCAATATCTGATACCATGCTCTGGATCATTTCTTTTTCC
>JAPFCT010000215.1 GCA_026169575.1 Faecalimonas sp. | reverse complement strand
TCTTTTTCCCATCCATAAATGTGTGATTGAGAGAATTGAGATCTTTCAGAAAATAGCCTCCGTTTTCCTGCAAAATATATGCATGCTGTCTGCTGATCGCCCGGTTTCCCTGAATCGTATAATCTGTGTGGGATGATTTTCCCATCACAAACGGACTCTTTTCTACTTCCACTTTCTCTCCCGTTTTTATCCGGATAACAAATGCCCTCTGCTCCTGCCGTTCTTCCTGCATCTTCGGTAATATCTTCTCTCTGATCAGGATCTCTTCCCCAAATCCGTTCTTCTTCCCCGGTGGGATCTTAACCTCTTTCCTGTCTTTCCATCCATCCTGATAGTTATCCACGTTCTCTCACCCCCTGCGCACTTCGTTCCTTAATTTCTTTATTATAGCAAAAATGCTGTTTCTTGCCAATATTTTACACTTTCTTTTTCTCTGTCTTATTGATATTTCCAATAAAATTGTCAGTTTATAGAAAAATACAATCTTACGCCTTTTCCATTTTAAAATAGAAGAAATAGGTGCTATAATGAAGCCCATAAAAATAATTTCGAATCACAGATTCAGAAAGGTCATACAATGGATAACAATGTTTATATTATCGGAATTGATCTTGGCGGAACAAATCTGAAAATTTCTGCCTACACGTTCTGCCATTTTCATAAACTTTACGAGCAAAGGATCGCCACACGTCCAAAAAAAGGCTGGGAATATGTCATGAACCAGATTTATGATGCAATTTTACAATTAACTGCCGCCCTCCCAGAGCAGAAAGCAGTCTGTATCGGAATTGGCATCCCCGGACTTCTGGATATTGAGAACGGCGTCTCTATCTTTTCCTCCAAATTTCCAAAATGGGAAAATATGCCCGTTGCCGGCTGGCTGAAGGAAAGGACGGGGCTTCCGGTCTACATCGACAATGATGTCCGTGTAAATCTCTACGGAGAATGGTTCTGTGGCGCCGGAAAGCACAAAGAAAATATCGTACTTCTCACACTTGGAACCGGCATTGGCGCCGGAATTGTCATAGATGGACATGTCCTCTATGGCACTACCGCGAGCGCCGGAGAAATCGGTCATATGAATATGTTCCGCCCCGGACGCCCTTGCCGCTGCGGAAGCAACGGCTGTCTGGGAAGGTATGTCTCTGCTTCCGGGATTCTGGATACGGCCAAAGAGAAGATCGCCGCCGGAACTCCCACGATCATCACAGAGTGGACAGACGGAAATCCGGATAGGATCACTGCCAAAATGATCTCAAAAGCCTATGATCTCGGCGATCCTGCTGCCATTGACACAATGAATGAAACCGGGGTAATATTAGGTTACGGGCTCGTAAATGTGATCAATCTCTTCAACCCTGAAATCCTCATCATCGGAGGTGGAATGTCAGCGGCAGGAGAACGTCTCTTACGACCTGCCCGCAAAATCGTAAAAGAACATGCACTTCGTCTGTCACGCCGGCACTGCGAGATCGTAACCGCTCAGCTTGGCGACGGAGCCGGAATGCTCGGAGCTGCACTCTACGCCAGACAGCGGTTTGAAAATGGTACTCGCTTCTGAAACCGGGCATCCCGCGAAATTTTAAGAAAAGATACAAGTGGAGAACATCACAAAAGAGAGGTCATCTATATGGAACAACTGAAAAAAGAAATAGAAACATACCTTCCATTTAATGAGCAGGAAGAAAAAGATCAGAGACAGATTGTACGACTTCTGGACAGCAATCCTGATCTTCTCACAAGAGAAAATACTTTTGCCCATATCACAGTATCTGCGTGGATCGTCAATCCAGACCGCACAAAAGTACTGATGGCATACCACAATATTTACCAGTCATGGGCATGGCTCGGCGGTCATGCTGACGGAAACCCGGATATCCGGGCAGTAATCCGGAAAGAAATCGAAGAAGAAAGTGGTCTGACAGATATCCGCTTTCTCACAGATGATATTTTTTCTCTGGAAAGTCTCACTGTTGACGGACATGAAAAGCGTGGCAGCTACGTTTCTTCCCACCTTCACTTGAACCTTACATTCCTTGTCGAGGCAGACGACCGTCTTCCACTTCGGATCAAGCCAGATGAAAACAGCCAGATTGCATGGATCAACGTCTCTGAAATCGCAGAAAAATCCACAGAGAAATGGTTTGTGGAACGAATCTACTCTAAACTCTGTAAAAAAGTACTCCGGGATTTTCCACAAAGGAATTATTACGAAGCTTACGATGACAGGTATAAGACCATTCACCAAAAAGGATATAGCTGGTTCAGCGATTCTCCCACTCCGCTCGTAATGGAAATCCTTCAAAAATATAATATTCCCCTCTCCGCTCCGATTCTTGAAATTGGATGCGGGGAAGGACGAGATGCAAAAGCTTTACTGGAAAAAGGATATTGTTTGAAAGCTACTGATATTTCTGCTGAGGCAATTTCCTACTGTAAAGCTACATTTCCCGAGTATCTTTCAAACTTTGGAATTTTAGATTGCCTGAAAGATGCGCATCCTTTCTCATATGATTTTATCTACGCTGTCGCAGTCATCCATATGCTTGTGACAGACAGCGACCGAAATGCTTTTTATCAGTTTATTTATCAGCATCTGACAGAGCATGGTCTCTCCTTGATCTGCTCAATGGGAGATGGAAAAATTGAGCGGGAAACAGATATCCGTAATGCTTTTCAGACGGAAGAACGCGAACACAAATCCGGAAATATCCCTGTCGCTTCCACATCATGTAAAATGGTTTCCTTCCCCGCATTTGAAGAAGAACTTAAAAGAAATCACTTTACGATTATCGAAAAAGGGCTCACAGAATCTTTTCCAGATTTTCCAATTCTGATGTATGCACTTGTGAAAAAGACTGAATAAACATAATTCGTTTAATAATCAAGGGCTATCGCACTAATTACATAGCGCGATAGCCCCGTATCCATTTTATCTGTACGAAACTATTGGATTTATTTACATAGTCGAATCGAACTGCCATACTTCTTAATAATCAAACTGACGGTAATATCTACGGATGGAAAGTGGATGTCTTAAGAACAATTCCATGTAAGCATCAACACGATTATTGACCCCATGCATTACTAAATGAGAAATTGTTCCTCTGTACTCTGGACTAATTCCTTTCAGTTCATGCTCTTTTGTATCTATAATTGTATAATTTGCATTTACACGTGGCAGAAATCTTGCAACACGCTCAGCTAATGGACGCTGCTCATCTTCTCCCATGAATAGAGTAACTGGTGTATCATCAACGATAATTTCCTGCATTCCATGGAAAAATTCCTGACAACTAATAGATTTTGTACGAATCCACATCTGCTCTTCCCAATAACACATTGCATATGAATAAGTTGCCCCATACTGATTTCCTGAACCAATGAAGTAATGCGGAAGATCCTTATTTTCTTTCCAAAATGCCACCTTATTTTTTGCATATTCATATGCCCATTCATCAGAATCCTTCTCGACCTGAACTAATACATCAGCAAGATACGTTTCCATTTCCTTGTTATAGCGGTCATAATCATCAAATTCTCCATTTTTATACATCAGGTAATTTGCTACCATATAGAATTTCAACTGTTCATTCATTGGATACACAATCAAATAATCTTGCTTATCCGGCTGCGTAAGAGTTGTCCCCGGATTATCAATAAATGAAAATACTTTTGCACCAATTTCATGTACTCTGTCCACCAATTCAACCATTTCTTTTGTATTTCCAGAAACTGAAGATATAATTACAACAGATTTATTTGTAAACTTTTTATTTCCCGTTGTAAGAAACTCTGATGCGTTTTCAACAAATACCGGAAGTCTTGAACGTCCGCGCATATATACTTCTACCTGCATACTGGAAGCATAAGTACCTCCAATACCAATAAAATAAATTCCGTCAAATCCTTCTTCCCATATCTGGTCGATTATTTTTTCAATCTGCGGACGAAGTGCAAGTGCCCCATTCACACTATCAATCTGTGCCTGTTCATTAAAATTACGTAAGCAGGCCCCAGTTGTTTCTTTCCATGCTTTCGCTTCATATTTCATATTCAAAATCTCCTTTCGATTATTTTTTCATCAATACAATACCGTTGTCTGTAAATCTAAATTCAGAAAAAACTGAATTGCACGTTGAATCATTTTATCCCAATAAGGCCACTCATGATCCCCCGGTCCTTCCATATACACATGTCCATAGCCAAATTTTTCAGCAGCATTCTTAAACTTCTGATTATTTTCATACAGAAAATCTTCTGTTCCGCAAAACTGGATCAGTCTTGGACGTTTTTCATCCTTTGCAAGTTCCTCTATTAAAAACAAAGGATCTTCCCATTTTTCTGGCTTCCCCTGTTCCCCATGGAAACTTCGTATCTCTTGCGGAGACATATCCTCCCATCTCCCTTCAAGCACCATCTCTGCAAATCCGGCATAATCAAGTACCCCTGACAAGCTTGCTACAGCTTCATACTGACTAGGTCTATTCAAAGCAATCTTTACCGCTCCGTATCCACCCATACTCTCTCCTGCTATAAATGTGTTTTCACGTCTCTGATCCAAATGAAACCATTTTCTACAAATAGCCGGAAGCTCATCCGCAACGTAATGAAAATAATCAATCCCTACTGTTCCTGAAGTATAGAAACTTCTCTGAACCTCAGGCATAATTACTATCAAATTATATTTCTTTGCATAATACTCAATCTTAGAAAATCTGATCCATTCATCACAGTTTCCAGCCAAACCATGAAGCAAATAAAGAACTTTCGGTGTACCCTCATAAAGCGGAGTCACATCATTAGAAATATCCGGAAATATCACATTCATCCGAGTCGTCATCTTTAATTTTTCTGAATAAAAGTTTCCCGTAAATAACCCCATTCTTTTTACC
>JAPFCT010000360.1 GCA_026169575.1 Faecalimonas sp. | reverse complement strand
TTTATTCTACATCCTGTAAAGCATCAAAGCCTTCCTCACCAGTTCTGATTTTTATTTTACGCTAAACAACAAGTCTCCATAGGTTGGGAAAGGCCAATATTTCTTTGCCGTAACAGTTTCTGCTTCATCACAGGCAATTCTCAATTCTTGCATTCCGGTTAATACAGTATCCTGGATTTTGCAAGACTGTGTCTTAATGTCTTTCACATCCTGAATTTCTACCAATGCAGTTTCCAATGCATCTGTCCGAAATGCCATCTGATCCGTAAGTATAGACAATTTCTTTATCATACTGCTTTCATACTGACAAGCCAACGTCTCATCGACATTTTTCTTTGCGGAAACTGTCTTTGCCAATTCCATTGTATAAGCCTCTACCGCCGGAATAATTTCTCTTTTTGCCATGTCCACCATGGTATTTGCTTCTATTACAATAGTTTTGCAGTAGTTTTCCAGCATAATCTCGCATCTTGATTCCAGCTCTGCCCTTGAGAACACCTTATGGGAAGTAAGCATTCTAACATTTTTTTCATCCAACAGATGCGGCATACAATCCGGCGTGGACGGATAATTCAAAAGTCCTCTTGTTTCTGTTGCTTCTTTTATCCATGCATCATCATAACCGTTTCCATTGAAAATAATCCGCTTATGATCTTTGATAGTCTTCCGAATCATGGCATGAAGGGTTTCTTCAAAGTTTTCTGCATTCTCCAGTCTGTCTGCATAGATTTTCAAACTTTCTGCCACTGCACTGTTCAACATCATATTGGCACATGCAATGCTGTTGGAAGAGCCCAGCATACGGAATTCAAATTTATTTCCTGTAAAAGCAAAGGGTGATGTACGGTTTCTATCTGTAGTATCTCGATTAAATTTGGGAAGTACATCCACACCAAGCTTCATTTGTGTTTTCTCTGCTCCCGCATAAGGAATATCTTTTTCAATTGCCTCTAAAACACCGTTTAGCTCATCGCCCAGGAAGATGGATACCACTGCAGGTGGAGCTTCATTTGCCCCCAAACGATGGTCGTTTCCAGCTGTTGCTACAGACAGTCTTAAAAGATCTTGATAATCGTCTACTGCTTTGATCACCGCACACAGAAACAGTAAAAACTGAGCATTCTCATATGGTGTTTCTCCCGGTGACAGCAGGTTTACACCTGTGTCTGTGGAAATAGACCAGTTGTTATGTTTTCCGCTTCCATTAACTCCGGCAAAAGGTTTTTCGTGAAGCAGGCAAACAAGTCCATGTTTTGTGGCTACTTTTTGCATCATCTCCATCGTAAGCTGATTATGATCCGTAGCGATATTGGTCGTTGTGTAGATAGGAGCCAGTTCATGCTGTGCCGGAGCTACTTCATTGTGCTGCGTCTTTGCAAAAATCCCTAATTTCCAAAGTTCCTCATTTAGGTCTGCCATATAAGCTTCTACTCTTGGCTTAATCACACCAAAATAGTGATCATCCATTTCCTGTCCTTTCGGAGGTCTTGCACCAAATAATGTACGTCCTGTAAATTGAATATCTTTTCTCTGATCATACATTTCTTTTGTAATGAGAAAATATTCCTGTTCCGGTCCTACAGAAGTGGTAACATAGTTTACATTCTCATTACCGAAAAGACGAAGAATCCTCAGCGCCTGTTTATTCAGTGCTTTCATAGAACGAAGCAGTGGTGTCTTCTTATCCAGTGCTTCTCCTCCGTAAGAACAAAAGGCGGTTGGAATACATAAAGTTTTTCCTTTCATAAATGCATAAGAAGTAGGATCCCATGCCGTATATCCTCTTGCCTCAAAGGTAGCTCTTAAACCACCTGAAGGAAAAGAAGAAGCATCCGGTTCGCCTTTGATAAGTTCTTTTCCAGAAAATTCCATGATAACGCTTCCATTTGGAGAAGGAGAAATAAAACTGTCATGTTTTTCCGCTGTGATGCCGGTCAGAGGCTGAAACCAATGGGTATAATGAGTTGCGCCTTTTGATACGGCCCAGTCCTTCATTGCTTCTGCCACAGCATCTGCTACACTGCTATCCAGTTTCACACCTTCGTCTATAGTTTTTCTCAAAGACTGGTACACTTTTGCAGATAAGCGCGCTTTCATAACCCTATCATCAAAGACCATACATCCAAAGTATTTTGATACATTTTTTCTTTTCATAATGACCACTCCTTTCATATGAAAAGGCAAGGGCATCTTTCCTGTTATCCACATGAAAGACGCCCTTGCCTTTTTTAACTATTTGATTGTAACAACGGAAAAGCGTCTCTGAGATTATACTCTCAAAGACGCCCTTGCCTTTACATTTCGGATGATAACACCAGACAAACCTTTTGTCAATGTCTTTTTTATTTTTTTGACAAATCTACCATACAAAATCTCCGAGAATTTTATTGACAAATTTCCTATATCGTTGTATAAATATGCGTATGAGCAAAGGCGTTCATTGAAGAAGCAGAGATTCTCTGCTTTCAAAATGGACGTCTTTGTTTTTATTTTTGAGAAAAATAAAAAAGGAAGGAAGGGTAAGGAAAATGAAAATAGAAGGTCAAATAAGGATTCCTTCCGGATGTGCCATTGCAGCTATGATTTCCAAAGCGGGGAAACGAATGTCCGGGGAAACCATCACCAATGCCATGAAGCCCATGCATGACCGTTCCAATGGTTTAGGGGGCGGCTTTGCCGGTTACGGAATTTATCCGGAGTATAAAGATTTTTATGCATTTCATATGTTTTTTGACAGCAGGGCTACCAGAAAAGAATGTGAGGCATTTTTAAAAGAACGGTTTGAAATCGTTCAGTCGGAAATCATTCCCACCCGGAAAATACCGAAGATCACAGATGAGCCTATTATTTGGAGATATTTTGTGGCACCCTTAAAGTCTCTTTTCACATCCATGCAAATGGATGAAAAGGAATATGTAGTACGTACAGTGATGAAGATCAATACCGAAATGTCGGGGGCTTATGTTTTTTCCAGCGGTAAGAACATGGGAACCTTCAAAGCAGTGGGTTATCCTGAAGACATTGGCGCTTTTTATAAATTAGACGAATACCAGGGATATTCTTGGACTGCTCACGGCCGGTACCCTACCAACACTCCAGGCTGGTGGGGAGGAGCGCATCCCTTCACTCTTCTGGATTCTTCTGTTGTACATAACGGAGAGATTTCTTCCTATGACGCCAACCGCCGATTCATGGAAATGTTTGGATATAAGTGTACTCTTCAAACGGATACGGAAGTCATTACGTACATTTTAGATTACCTGCTCCGCCGGCAAAGTCTGACTCTTGGAGAAGCAGCCAGCGTCATTGCTGCCCCGTTTTGGAGTACCATTGCATCAAAAACTAATCTGAAAGACCAGAAAAAACACACGTATTTAAGAACTATATTTCCAAGCCTTCTAATCACCGGACCATTTTCCATTGTGTTTGGCTTTAACGGCGGACTGATGGCACTCAATGACCGACTGAAGCTTCGCTCTATGGTTGTAGGAGAAAAAAAAGATATGGTTTATATTGCCAGTGAAGAAACAGCTATCCGCGCCATGGAGCCGGATGCTGAAAATATCTGGGCTCCTGCCGGCGGAGAGCCGGTTATTGTAACAGTAAAGGAGGGTGTTTTAGTATGAGCATTACATTTATCTACCCGGAATTTGAAGTGATTCGAAATGAAAGCCGCTGTATTTCCTGCCGTATCTGCGAGCAGCAATGTGCCAATGGCGTACACTCTTACAATAGTGAAACAAAACGAATGGAATATGACGAAAATAACTGTGTAAACTGCCACCGCTGTGTTTCCTTCTGTCCTACCAGAGCTTTAAAAATTACCAAAAGCGACTGTTCTTTCCGTGAAAATGCTAACTGGTCAGAAAGCACTATGAAAGAAATCT
Source organism: Faecalimonas sp. (assembly GCA_026169575.1). The sequence continues at coordinate 656 of JAPFCT010000360.1, read as the reverse complement.
TTAAGCAGGCCAACAGCGGCGGTGTTCTGCTCTCTTCCATGGGAAATCCCAACCCTCTCCCCGTTTATTGGGACCGTATTTTAATCAATGCTTCCCAGGTGACCAATCCTCCCATTGACCCTCTGCGGGAGCCTATGGAAACCAGAGTTTATCTCGGAAAAAAACCAGAGCAGGTACATCGGCTTGCAGGCGGATCTTTAGACTGTACACTTCCTCCTCAACTGGAACTTTCTATGCCTGTGATGTTTTCTGCTATGAGCTATGGCTCCATCAGTTATAATGCACACAAATCTCTGGCACTTGCAGCAACGGAGCTTGGAATTCTTTATAATACCGGAGAAGGGGGACTTCACGAAGATTTTTATTGTTATGGAAAAAACACCATTGTCCAGGTGGCATCCGGACGCTTTGGCGTACATGAAGAATATTTAAATGCAGGCGCCGGTATTGAAATCAAAATGGGTCAGGGAGCAAAACCGGGAATTGGAGGACATCTTCCAGGAACAAAGATTGTCGGAGACGTATCTCGCACCAGAATGATTCCGGAAGGCTCTGATGCCATCTCCCCGGCACCTCACCATGATATCTATTCCATTGAAGATCTGCGGCAACTGGTTTATTCTCTGAAGGAGGCTACCGAATATAAAAAACCAATT
>JAPFCT010000085.1 GCA_026169575.1 Faecalimonas sp. | reverse complement strand
TTCATGCGGACATAGTCCTCTTCATTGAAGAAACGTTCTTTTTGAACGCGTGTCATGTAGAGCAGATCTAACTCCGGCATCGCCTCTTCCAGGTTGATAACTTCCTTGTAAGGAATGTTGTTCTTATCTAATACATCTTTGCGGATGTAGCTTGGAAGACGAAGTTCTTCCGGGGAGATCAGGACGAACCGTACATTTTCATAGCGCACAAGGGCGTGGATCAGAGAATGAACCGTTCTTCCGAATTTTAAATCGCCGCAGAGACCGATCGTAAGATTGTTAAGACGTCCCTTTAACGAGCGGATCGTCAGAAGGTCGGTCAGTGTCTGTGTCGGATGCTGGTGTCCGCCGTCCCCTGCATTGATGACCGGGATGGAAGAGTGGCGGCATGCGACCATCGGGGCACCTTCCTTTGGGTGGCGCATGGCACAGATGTCCGCGTAGCAGGATACCATGCGGATTGTGTCGGATACGCTTTCTCCTTTGGCAGCAGAACTTGAGTCAGCGGAAGAAAATCCGAGGATACTTCCGCCGAGGTTTAACATGGCTGCCTCGTGGCTTAGTCTTGTGCGGGTGCTTGGCTCATAAAAGAGAGTGGCAAGCTTTTTTCCGTCACATGCGTGTGCATATTTGTCCGGATGTGCTTCGATATCGTTTGCAAGGTCCAATAATTTGTCTAATTCTTCTACAGTAAAGTCCAAAGGACTCATCAAGTGTCTCATAACTTCCTCCTATTTGTATGTTAATAATTCAGAAACAGTCTTTCTCTTTGGTGCTTCCGGGGAAATGTCCGGATAACCGACTGCAATCAGAGCTGCCAGTTCCTGCTCTTCTGGAATGGCAAGTAGTTTTCGGATACCGTCCTCGTCAAAAATCCCCATGATCACTGTGCCAAGTCCTGCATCATGCGCTGCAAGACAAAAACTCTGACAGGCGATCCCGGCGTCAAACATCTGCCAGCGGTCTCCTTTTTTCGTGGAATAAGAACCGTCACGTTCAAACCCGGAGCGTCCCTTTACCATAGTTACCGCGATCAACATCGATAACTGACTGACAATATTGGAATTATAAGAAGGGGTATAGTCATCGGCAATTTTTTTGAGAATTGTAGAGTCTTCAATTGCGATGTAACGAGTGATCTGTGTGTTCTTCCAGGATGGAGAATAAGATGCAGTTGAAATAATAGATTCTAATAAACTGTGATCGACCGGATCTGGTCTGTACTTTCGAATGCTTCGCCGTGTTTGAATACATTGCGTTGTGTCCATAATAAGAGCCTCCTGCATATTGAATTATTTTACTTATCATATAATAAAATGACAAGATTTTCAAGTACAAAAAGGGAGGCTTTTTTACGGGGAATGGGATTCTTTGCCTATGCAGAGAAATGGAAAAACATCCATTACCGCTTAGGATCAGAAAGTAGTCTCTCAAAGAAAAGTCCGGCGCCAAACCAAAGCGGGGCATAGTCAAGGCGGATCAGGCCGCGGATATTGAACCTGGCATTGCTGTAATCCCATGGACAAAGGCCGTATTTTTTTAAGAGGGATCCGGAACAGAACTCACCGGCAAAGATCAGACATGCGTAAATACTGCCACGGATCATCAAGCTCTTTCCGCGCAGTATGCGAAAAAGTGGCGCCAGTATGCTCGCCATCCCGTAAATCGGGAACATCCAGACAGAAGTTTTTCCTGATAATTTGTAGTCTCTGTGCAAAAGAGAATGCAGGCTTGTAAAAAGGATTTCCATGCACCAGCCTGCGGTGCCGCATAAGATAAATTTATTTTTCATAGTAGCAGTATTTGCCGGAATCTGGATTTTATACAGAAATTGTAATATAATAGGAAAAATACAGACTGTCTGGCAAAGAAGACCAGTTACTTTTTTGACAGCAGCATGAAAAAAGAAGGATGATGAGGTGAAGGACAGATGATACCATTAAGTGAGATCAGAGAACAACTGGATGATATTGACAGCCAGATCGTGAAATTATACGAGAAGAGGATGGAATTGTGTGCGGAAGTAGGGCTTACAAAGATCGCATCCGGCAAAAAAGTCTATGACAAAGAGAGAGAGATGCAGAAACTGGCGACGCTTTCCCAGATGGCATCGAATGAGTTTAACAGACGGGGGATCACGGAACTGTATGAGCAGCTGATGGCGATGAGCAGAAAACTCCAGTACCAGATTTTGACAGAGCATGGAGTGATCGGAAAGACAGCTTTTATCGGAATTGATTCACTGGATAAGAAGGGGGCAAGACTTGTGTTCCCGGGTGTGGAGGGAGCCTACAGCCAGGCTGCGCTCCACAGTTATTTTGGAGAGGAATGTGACAGCTTTCATGTGCAGACATTCCGCGATGCGATGGAGACGCTGGAAGACGGGCTTGCAGATTATGCGGTACTTCCGATTGAGAATTCTTCTGCGGGAGCGGTCAGCCAGGTATACGATCTGCTTGTGGAATTTGAAAATCATATTGTGGGGGAGATCGTGCTTCCAATCCGGCATATGCTTGCAGGGCTTCCGGGTACAACACTGGAAGAGATCGAGTGTGTCTACTCGCACCCACAGGGACTGATGCAGAGCGCCAGATTTCTGGATGAGCACCGAAACTGGCAGCAGATCAGCGTGGCGAATACGGCAATCGCCGCAAAGAAGGTTTTGGAAGACCAGAAGAAAACGCAGGCAGCGGTGTGCAGTGAGTATGCGGCGAAGATCCACCGGCTTGAAGTTCTGGCGGAGGAGATCAACGATAACAGCAACAATTCTACACGGTTTATCATTGTGTCCAATCAGAAAATATATTTAAAAGATGTAGGAAAGATCAGCATTTGCTTTGAAGTGCCACATGAGAGCGGGTCGCTTTATCACATTTTGTCGCACTTTATTTATAACAATCTGAATATGACAAAGATTGAATCAAGACCGATTGAAGGACGGACATGGGAATATCGTTTTTTTGTTGATTTTGAGGGAAACCTGAATGAGCCTTCCGTGAAAAATGCGATCAGGGGCATCCGTGAGGAAGCGAGAAACATGAAGATACTTGGAAATTATTAGAGAACAGTGTTGCTGAAAACATATACTTCGGGTGTATTGTATCGTTCATATTTCGCATAATGACTTGCCTGAATTCCACTCTGCTACGTTGCCGTTAATCGATGATGCCACTGCATTGCCTCACTTCTCAGACTTGCAGACTGAAAATCCACTCTATGCCGTTATGCTGAAAGTGAATGAGACAGTACACCGATGTTTGACATCGTCAGATCTCCTAAAAAGATAATAGAGAAATGCATAAAAAAAGAAAAATATTGTGATTAAAAATGTGGAAAATGCACAGTAAAGATGATATAATACTGAGAAATCAACACGACGGAGGAACGCCTATGAGCAAATGGAGAAAAGCAGGAACAATCGGAATAATTGCAGTCATGATCTGTGTATCAGGGGCAGGATGCAAGAAGAAAGCAACACCGGAACATCTTTTTCAGGACATGGCAAAGAACGGGGAAAAGATCGAGTCTATTTCAGGGAAGCTGAAAGCTAATATGGAATTTTCTGTGGAAGGCCAGACTGCAGGGATAAAGATGGATTTTGATCTCGCATCGACGGAGAAGCCGGAGGCATTTCAGATGGAAGGCAAGATTTCAATGAATATCGCAGGGACAGATGTTTCCATGGATATGTCAAATTATCAGCTGGAGGAAGATGGAGAGACCGTCAGCTATATGTATGCCAATGAAATGTGGGTAAAAGAGACCATAGATGGAGAAGAGGAAGAGACGGCGCTCAGTGCAGATATGGTGGAAAGGCTGACAGAGCAGTCGAAGGCGTTTGCACTGTCAGAAGAACTGGTAACGGTAAATGAAAAAGAATGCTTTGAACTGAAAGGGGATATCGGCGGAAAGTTTGCAGCAGATATGGTTGGAGAAGATATGTTGGTGGCTTTCGGAATGGGAGGAGCTGTTTCGGAGGAGGGTAACGAGGATCTTGAGATTCCATGCACGATCGCTGTATACAAGGAGAGTATTCTTCCGGCAAGCATTTCTATTGATATGAAAGATGTAGTTACAAAAGCGATGGAGGAAGCCGGGGGAATGGAGATCCAGGAGCTGAATCTTGAGCTGAATTTTGATGAGTACAATAAAGTCAAAGAGATCAAACTGCCGAAAGATGCAAAAGAACAGGCGGTAGATGCAGGAGGAAGCCTCAGCGGACTTTTGGAAGGTGACATGGAAGAAGACATTGAGGAAGAGGTCGAGGAAGAAGATACCGATGATGCCGGCGCTGAGAAACCAGAAGGACCGTCTGCATGGGAATCCCTGGAACTGAACGTGAGCGGGAAAACCGTTACACTTCCGTGTAAAGTTTCGGAATTAGAGGCAGCAGGATTAAAAGTTGATGCCGAAGAAGTACCGGCGGACAAGATGGTGAAACCGGGAGAAACAGAATTTCCAATGTTGAAAGACAAAAATGGAAATCAGGTAGGCGTGTACTGTGAGAATACCGGAGATGCTGATGCAAAAGTGACAGACTGTACTTTGACTGGATTCTATATTACAAGCCGTGATGGGGAGGGGATTGTAGATATCGCACTTCCGGGAGATGTCCGTCTTGGTACGACAGAGGCTGAGTTGCTTGAAAAATATGGAGAGCCGGGAGAAAAAGCAGAAGACACTAAGACCGGAATCCTCACATACAGCTGGGATGATGAATTATTTACACGTTCTCTGGGAGTTGAACTTGACAAAGATTCAAAGCAAGTTATCAGCATTATGATTGACATTTGGGACTATTAATTAGAACAAAACATGAGAAGAGGCTGCCGCATTAGAAATGATGCGGCAGTTGCTGTATTGAGTTTTTTGAGAATGAAAATGCTTATGCGGATCTAGACAGCTTGATCAGTCTTCCAGCTGCTTGATCTGTGAAATATCCGAGTCGATCATCAGTGAGTAATTGGTGTAATACACGACAAATCCAGGTTTTCCTCCCTTTGGCTTTTTGACATGTTTTTTTTCAATGTAATCAATCTCAATCTTTTCACTTCCGCGGTTTTTTGAATAGTACGCGGCAAGTTTTCCGGCCTCCTCAAAAGTACGGTCCGGCAGTTCTTCTCCGTTTGTCTTTACGATGACGTGAGAGCCAGGGATTCCTTTGGCATGGAACCACCAGTCATTTCCGGAAGCAAAGTGGAACGTAAGCTCTTCATTTTGCAGGTTGTTTTTGCCGACATAAATATGATAGCCATCGCTGGACAAGTAGTGGAACGGCCTGCTTGTGATCTTTACTTTCTTTTTCGTAAATTTCCGGCGGATGTAGCCGGATTCAATCAACTCTTCTTTGATCTGTGTCAGATCATCTTCGCTGAGCGCGATATCGAGCGCATTGCTGACCGATTCCAGATAGGAGATATCATCTTTTGTCTCCTCGATCAGAGAAGTCAGTGCCTCAAAAGTACGTTTCTGTTTATTGTATTTCTCAAAATATTTCAGTGCATTTTCCTGTGGGGTCTTTGTGCCATCCAGCGGAATTGTGATCATTTCGTTTGTGTAATAGTTCAGCGCTTCCAGCTTTTTTGCACCGGCTTCCAGGTTGTAGCCGTAGGTGTGGATCAGTTCTCCGTAGACTTTGAATTTTTCGCGATTCTCTGTGTCGCGGAGCTGCTTTGCCTGCAAGTCGTATTTCTTGCGGTTCCGCTCCAGGGCAGTCTGCACAACACGGCGCAGATCAACAGATTTCTGACGGATACGGGTCAGAGTATTCTTCTCTGCATAATAGTCTTCCAGCAGGCGTGAGATGGAGTCGTATTCTTTCCGAATATACTGGGAGAAATGTGTCAGGGGAAGCGAACTGAATTCCTTCGGTTCCGCACCATGATAATAGATTGCCGGAGAAAATTGTCCGGCAGACACTTCCTCAAAGTACAATGTAAACTGCCGGTAAAGGTGTGTCAGAAGATCCCCGGAGAGTTCTCTTGGAGTGATCGCGGAGTCAATTCCGGAGAGATAGCAGATCTCTTCGGCAGCGACCGGGCTGATACCGGTAAAGCTTGTATAGACCGCTTTGGCAAGCGGCATCGGTTTTTCAGTCAGTACCCGCTGAAACTCTGCAAAAGAGACTGAGAGGGGATCGGATTTCTCCATCGTATCCGGGATAAAATACGTGCGCCCCGGTAAAACCTCGCGGACAGAACTCATCTGGGAAGAGACGTGTTTGATACTGTCAATGATCGTTCCGTCTTCGCTGCAGAAAATGATGTTGCTGTGTTTTCCCATGATCTCCACGATCAGTTCTTTCTTGCAGAGATCCCCGAGCTCATCGAGATGTTCAATTTCAAAATGGATGATCCGTTCCAGTTTTGGCTGCCAGATTTTTGTGATCCGTCCGTTGTTGATATGCTTGCGAAGCAGCATACAGAAATTTGGGGCAGTCATTGGACTTGGTTTGTTTCCTTCTGTCAGATAAATCAGTGGCAGCGAAGCACTGGCAGAGATACTGAGTCTGCGCTGTCCGGCAGGTGTTTTGATCGTCAGCAGTAACTCATCTGTCTCCGGCTGCGCGATTTTATTGATCCTGCCATCGAGCAGGTTTCTATTTAATTCATGTACAATATTTGCGATTGTAATTCCATCAAAAGCCATAAGTAATTCCTCTTTTCCTAAATGTATTAAGGTGGATGGAAGTAAAATATTCCATGGACACCGGCAGGCAGAACGTCTGCCCGGACATTTCTGTAATAGTATACCATGACTTTTGTATGAGGTAAAGAATTGCGATTGACGATAAAGAGTAAATCCATTATAATAAAGTCTAGCAAAAAGACCGAAAGAAAAAGTAAAGAGGGCAAAGATTATGATAAAAAGTATGACGGGTTTTGGACGCTGTGAGATTGCAGAGTCAGAACGTAAATTTATTGTTGAGATGAAGGGGGTGAACCACCGGTATCTTGATGTAAATATCCGTATGCCGAAAAAGTTGAATTTCTTCGAGTCGGCAATCCGTACGCTTTTAAAGAAATATGTGCAGCGTGGGAAAGTAGATATTTTCATTACTTATGAAGATATGTCAGAAGGGCAGATCTCATTAAAATATAATGAATCCCTGGCAGCAGAATATCTTAGATATTTCCGGGAGATGTCAGAGAAGTTTTCGCTGGAAAATGATATTCGTGTATCAACACTCTCAAGATATCCGGAAGTGTTTACGATGGAAGAGCAGACCGTAGATGAAGAAGAAATCTGGAATGGGTTGAGCAAAGCATTGGAAGGAGCATGCCGCCAGTTTGTGGAGACGAGAAGTATGGAAGGGGAACATCTGAAGAAAGATTTGATTCAGAAATTAGATGGAATGCTCGGAAAAGTGACTTATATCGAAGAACATTCTCCGCAAATCGTTGCAGATTACCGCGCGAAGCTGGAAGCAAAGATGAAGGAACTGCTTACCGATACACAGATTGACGAAGGAAGAATTGCAGCAGAAGTTGTAATCTTTGCAGATAAGATTTGTACCGATGAGGAAGTTGTACGCCTGAGAAGCCATATTGAACATATGAAGCAGACACTGGAGGAAGCCGAAGGAATCGGAAGAAAGCTGGATTTCATCGCGCAGGAGATGAACCGGGAGGCAAATACGATTCTGTCTAAGGCGAACAATCTGGAGATTTCAAATCGGGCGATCGATCTGAAGACCGAGATTGAGAAAGTAAGAGAACAGATTCAGAACATAGAGTAAAAAACAGAAGAAACAGCTATCAAATAGCGAACAGAGAATTGTGAGGAAGAACAGATGGAACAGAAAGGAATCTTAATTGTAGTTTCCGGATTTTCGGGAGCGGGCAAAGGAACATTGATGAAGGGACTTTTGGAAAAGTATGATAATTATGCACTTTCGATTTCTGCCACAACGAGAAAACCGCGCGAGGGAGAAGAGGAAGGAAAGGCATATTTTTTCAAAGAAACTGAAGAATTTGAAAAAATGATTGCACAAGATGAACTTATAGAGTATGCTAGATATGTAAATAATTATTATGGCACACCGCGTGCATATGTCGAAGAACAGTTGTCGAAAGGGAAGGATGTCATTCTGGAAATTGAAATCCAAGGGGCATTGAAAGTGAAAGAGAAGTTCCCGGAGACACTGTTATTGTTCGTGACTCCGCCGAGTGCTGCTGTATTAAAGGAGCGGCTGGTAGGGCGCGGAACGGAGACAATGGAAGTGATCGAATCCCGCATGCAGAGAGCCGCAGAAGAAGCTGAGGGTATGGAGGCATACGACTATCTGATCGTCAATGATGATCTGGACACCTGTATCGAGGAGATGCATCAGATCATTCAGGGAGAGCACAGAAGAAGTTTTCGTAACCGACAGTTCATGGCTCAGATCAAAGAAGAATTAGATGAAAATTTGAAAGGAGAATCATAGAATGTTACATCCATCTTATACAGACTTAATGAAAGTCGTAAACCAGGACGTAGAAGAAGGGGCTACAAAGATTGTCAACAGCCGTTATTCGATTGTACTTGCAACAGCAAAGAGAGCAAGACAGATCATCGGAGGAGAGATGCCGCTTGTCCGTGCAAAAGACGGAGAGAAGCCGCTTTCTATCGCAATTGATGAGTTGAACAAAGGGAAAATCAAGATCATCGCAGAGGATGATTCTAACGAATAGAACCGTAGAGGCAGATGCATAGGTATCTGCCTTAATAAATATGTAGGAGAAAATAGCAGATGAATATATTATTTGTATCACTGGGATGTGATAAGAATCTGGTAGATACCGAGGTGATGCTGGGCATGCTGGCATCGAGAGGTTATCAGATGGTAGAAGATGAGAGTGAGGCAGACATTATCGTCATCAACACCTGCTGCTTTATTCACGATGCAAAGGAAGAGAGTATCCAGACGATTTTGGAGATGTCAGAATTGAAAAAAGAAGGCAGACTGAAGGCACTCATTGTGACCGGTTGTCTTGCTCAGCGTTACCAGCAGGAGATTATTGATGAGATTCCAGAAGTGGATGCAGTCCTTGGAACAACTTCTTACGATAAGATTTTAGATGCCGTAGATGAAGCGCTGGAAGGACATCATTATCTGAAAATGACAGATATAGATGCACTTCCGACAGTAGATAGTAAAAGGCTTGTGACAACAGGAGGACATTTCGCTTATCTGAAGATTGCAGAAGGGTGTGACAAACACTGTACATACTGCATTATCCCGAAGATCCGCGGAAATTTCCGCAGTGTTCCGATGGAACAGCTGGTTCATGAGGCGGAAGAACTTGCGGAGCAGGGGGTAAAGGAATTGATTCTTGTAGCGCAGGAGACAACGCTTTACGGAAAGGATCTTTACGGAGAAAAATCACTTCATAAACTGTTGAAGGAATTATGTAAAATTGCGGGAATCCGTTGGATTCGTGTTTTATATTGTTATCCGGAGGAGATCACAGACGAATTGATCCAGGTAATGAAAGAGGAGAGCAAAATCTGCCATTATCTAGACCTGCCGATCCAACATGCAAGCGATGGCATTTTAAAGAGAATGGGACGCCGGACTTCCAAAGCACAGTTGATCGAGATCATTGAAAAATTAAGAAGAGAGATTCCGGATATTACACTGCGTACAACATTGATTACCGGATTTCCGGGAGAGACCGAAGAGCAGCATGAGGAATTGATGGATTTTGTAGATCAGATGGAGTTTGACAGGCTTGGCGTATTTACTTATTCTCCGGAGGAAGATACTCCGGCAGCGACGATGCCGGATCAGATCGAGGAGAGTGTCAAAGAGGACCGTCAGGCGGAACTGATGGAGCTTCAGCAGGATATCGCGTTTGAGCAGGCGGAAGATATGATCGGAAGAGAAGTGCTCGTGATGATCGAAGGAAAGATTGCCGATGAAAATGCATATGTTGGAAGAACTTACAAAGATGCACCGAATGTTGATGGATTGATCTTTGTAAATACCGATGAAGAACTGATGTCCGGGGATTTTGCAAGAGTAAAAGTGACTGGGGCACTGGAATATGATTTGATAGGAGAGATAGTATAATGAATTTACCAAATAAGCTGACGGTTGTCCGTGTATTGATGATCCCGTTTTTTGTATGGTTCATGCTTCCGTCCCTCGGTGGAGAGATGGCGGGAAGCAAGTGGATTGCGCTTGCGATTTTCTGCATTGCAAGTCTGACAGATCTTTTAGATGGAAAAATTGCGCGGAAGTATAACCTTGTGACAAATTTCGGAAAATTTATGGATCCTCTGGCAGATAAACTGCTTGTCGGTGCGGCGATGATCTGTCTTGTAGAGATGGGAAG
>JAPFCT010000065.1 GCA_026169575.1 Faecalimonas sp. | reverse complement strand
GTATGGAACCCTACATCGGTCACGGCGTCTGCGCACTTGACCTTGCCGGAGATGAATCCAGGTTCCCGAATCCGCTTTTCCACGAACTCTTTGAAGAGGCGAGATACCGGAAGATTCCTTTTGTCATTCATTCCGGTGAGACCGGCAATGTGGAAAATGTCCGCACTGCCATGGAGTACGGCGCCAGCCGGATCGGACACGGTCTTGCACTGATTCAGGATCCGGACCTGATGCAGGAGATTGCCAGAAGAGGCATCGGAGTCGAGATGTGCCCGACCAGCAACTTACAGACACATGCCATCGACAGCTGGAATCATTATCCACTCGATACGTTCTTGCAGGCAGGTGTCAAAGTCAGCGTCAACACTGACAACCGCACGGTCAGCAGCACAACGATGACCCGCGAATTAGAGCGTATCCAGAACTTGTACGGAAGCGATGATATCATCCGCCAGGTTGTCAAAAACGCAGAAGAAACCGCATTTAAGAAACTATAAAACCAAAAAAGAGCACCTTTTTCTTCGTATGTTACAGCACTGCTAAAGTGTACTGCTCCATACAAGAGAAAAAGATGCTCTTCATTATTCTTTTAGCCCTTCACACCAGTGTGTGCGACTCCTTCGATAAATTGCTTTTGGAAAATGATAAACAAGATCACGATCGGCAGAACTGCCATCACGGCTCCCGCCATCTGAACCGGATAATTTGTTCCATACTCAGATACCATCGAAGACAACAGTGGTGCAAGTGTCATTTTTTTTGCGGACGTGTTGACGATCAGCGGCCACATCAGATCATTCCATGCGAATTTCATTGTCATGATCGCAAGGGCTACCAGAGAAGATTTTGTCAATGGCAGCATGATCTTGTAGAATATCTGGAATCGATTACATCCATCCAGCGTAGCTGCCTCCTCCAGTTCAACCGGAAGCGACAGAAATGACTGTCTTAGCAGGAATGTTCCGAACGCACTGAACAGATTCGGCAAAAACAGTGCGCGGACGGTATTTAGCAGTCCCATCTTCTGCACTACCAGATATTGAGGCATCAGAAAAATCTGAGACGGTATCATCAGCACTCCAAGTACAAGTACAAACAATACATTCCTTCCCGGAAACCGCACCCGCGCAAAGCTGTATCCAGCTGTCGCACATAGCGCAACCTGTCCGATCACCGTAACCACGGTAGAAATGATCGTATTTCCATATGCCGTCAGAAAATTACCCTTCTTAATAATTTCCATAAATGCATCTAGATTCCAGGTTGCCGGAAACCATACCGGAGGCATCTGAACCGATTCTCCCTGTGTCTTAAAAGCAGTTGTGATCATCCAGAAAAACGGAAGGATCGCAACTCCGATTCCTGCGATCAAAATACAGTGAATCAGTATCTTTTTCATTTTTGTCTTTTTCATCTGCACTTCCTCCTACTCTTCATAGACAACCCAGCGCTTTTGCAGTTTCATCTGCAGAACTGTGATCAGCATAATGATAATGAAAATAACAACCGCGATCGTTGAAGCATATCCTTTGTTTCCGTACTCAAATGCATTCCGGTAGAAATACATCACAACAGTCTGTGCATCGTTATAAACCGGACTTGTGTTCGGAATCATCATATAGACAAGGTCAAACGTCTTTAATCCGTTGATCAGACTTGTCACTACCACAAAAAACACAGTCGGGCTAAGAAGCGGGAATGTAATCCTCCAGAATACATACCAGCTGTTTGCGCCGTCAAGAGCCGCCGCCTCATAATAAGACTTGCTGATGCTCTGAAGCCCCGCCAGCAAAATGATCGTATTATATCCAAACGAACACCAGATTCCCACAATTCCTATGGCGATCATTACCGTTCCCGGGCTGGTCAGCCAGCTCACTCCATCCACGCCAAAAGCTTCTAAAACAGCATTTAAAAGCCCGTATTCTCCGTTATAGATCCACTTCCAGACAAGTGCAATCGCTGCTGCCATCGTAACCGATGGCAGAAAATAGATTGTCCGGTAAAAGGAAGTTCCTTTGATCTTGGCATTTAAAAGTACTGCAAGCACAGTCGATAACAGAATCCCGATCGGCACCGTCATCAGCACATATACCAGCGTATTTTTCATAGACTGCCAGAAAATCTTATCTGTGAATATCTCTTTATAATTAGCAATTCCATTCCAGGTAGACTGATTGAATGCCCCCGTTTTTGTAAAACTCATATAAATACTCTGAATAAATGGATAGAAATAAAATACACACAATCCAATAATCAGAGGCGCTACCATCGCATATCCGTAGAGCCATTCTCTCCGCTCCCGTTTTGTAGACTTTATCCGGAACATTTTGCTGTCCCCCTTCCACATGATCTTCTCTTATTTGTAAGCTTCCTCTAACAGTGGATTTACCTCCTCCGCAATCTTATCGCAGGCATCCTTAACACTCATATCTCCCGTATAGGCTTTCTTCAGATAATCCGATTCTGCCGTAAGCATTTCATTTGTCACTTTACTGCAAGGATATGGCATTGCCACCTCCACCTGATTCAAATATGCTTCCAGATTCAATTCCGGATAACTTTCTGCAAAGAAAGACTGACAATCCTGGCGAGCTGAGATTACCGTTCCCGATTTTCCCTGAATTTCCTGCGCCTCTTTGCTTCCAAGCCATTCTACAAAAATTCTTGCCTCATCAAGATTCTTTGATTTGCTGTATACTCCGATTCCAAGTCCATTGATACAGTTTCCTTTCTTTCCATCAAAAGAAGGAAGTTCTGCAACTCCGACAATATCCCGAAGCTGTTCATTTTTCATATAAGAAGCTGTACTCCATGATCCATCCCATATCATTGCCAGTTTTCCAGATTCAAATAATGTCTTAGATGGTGTATCTGTCAATTGCTGTAAAAATGGAGATAATCCTTCTTCCATCAATTCTGTCCAACAGTTGATTCCCTTTATCGTATTTTCTTCGTCATATCCGCAGGACTTCTTATCTTCTGCCAAGATATATCCCCCATTTGCAGAAATTGTAGGATAATAATTCTGCTGTCCATTCATCTCTGCAGTGATGCCATAGATTCCCTTCTCTTTATTTGTCAGCTTTCTTGCTGTCTCGACCATTTCTTCCCATGTCCAGTCATCCGATGGATATTCTACCCCCGCCTCATCAAAAATCTGCTTATTGTACCAGACTGCGATCGTATCAAAATCTTTGGGAACTGCGTAAATTTCACCATCACGTTCATATTGTGCTGTAAGGGTCTCCGGAAAATCTTCTTTCCAGTCAATCAGTTCACTGTCTTCAATCAGATCTGTCAGCGGAAGCATCATGCCTCCTTCAATATATGTGTCTGCATGTACTCCATTCATCCAGAAAACATCCGGTGCAGATCCTCCGGTGCAGGAACTTTCCAGTTTTGTCCAGTATTCTCCGGTATTTTGTGGTGTATATTCTACTTCCACTGTGATATTTGGATACTTCTCATGGAATGCATCTGCAAGTTCTTTTGATACCTCCTGCTGTGTCGCTCCCCAGATTGCATAGCGGAGTGTTACCTCTTTGTCACTCTTATAATCTTTTGTACTCTTTGCAGGTTCCCCGGAAGCTCCCTCTCCCCCACTTTCTTTGCCGGAGCAGGCTGTAAATCCCGCTGTCATGCATACACACATTCCTACTGCTGCGATTTTTTTCCATGTCTTCTTATTCATAAACTACCTCTCCTTCGTTATCCTACCGTTACCTTGTTCTATTTCCCACGAATCTCATCTAATGTTACAGCAGCTCCATCCTGAAGTCTCGAAATTTCTGCAGCCCATGCGATAAAATGACTTTCCATCGACTGCTCTAATGTCGTGATCGTATTCGTCCGCACTTCATCTCCCAGCGCATAGTGGATAAATTCTTTCAGCATCAGCAGATCCCCTCCGCCATGTCCTGAGAAATCCGATGTCAGTTTTGTGATATCAATGACCTCCGGCTCATATCCAAAGCGATAAATCTCAATCCGGTTTGACTCCATATTTGCTACGATCTCGCCTTCTGTTCCCATAATCCGGGTATAGCGTGCATTTTCATGGGTAAATCCACACATTGTGAAATTGATCGTTGTCCCATCTGTCATGACCATATTTACTACTTGATGATCCACAACATTATTATCGCTATGGAACACACATTTTCCATAAGGTCCTTTTCGCAATTGTTCATAAATATTTTCTTCTGTCGGATCTAATGTCAGAACAAGATCAAACCATTTTGTGATTTCCTCCGGAACTCCATGCTCTCTGTTTGGCAGATAAATCTTCTCTGCATCATATGGGCATTCCTTCTGATATGGGCAGCCATCCGTGCAGCGCTCCGGTGTCCCCTCTTTCGCTTTTTCCTGTTTGAAATAGGAAGTTCCCCCAAAAGAACTTACTTTTCTGCATGTTTTCCCGGTCAGCCATGTAAGGATATCCATGTCATGACAGCACTTCTGAAGGATCATCGGACTTGTCACATCTGAATTCTTCCAGTTTCCTCTGACAAAGCTGTGTGCCTGATGCCAGTATCCTACATTTTCACTTGCCTGAATGGAAATAATCTCGCCGATCTTTTTTTCATCCAGCAATTTTTTTAATTCCTGATAAAAAACCGTGTAGCGAAGCACATGACTGACTAACACCTTTCTTCCGCATCTCTTTGCCACTTTGATGATTTCTCTGCATTCCGAAAGATCTGGTGAGATCGGTTTCTCCAGCAGAAGATCATACCCTTTTTCCAAAGCCGGAATTGCCTGACTTACATGCTGCCTGTCCTGCGTACAGATGAACATCGCATCTGCCAGCTTCTCATGTGCGATCATTTCCTCTGCCGATGAAAAGCAATGCTCCTTACAAATTCCAAATTCTTCTGCTACCAGCTTTACACGGTCCGGATCCGTATCTGCAATCGCTGTAATTTCTACCAGTTCCGGAAATTTCTTTGTTCCGTAAGCATAAATGTCTTTCCCGCGATGCCCAAGTCCTGCAATCGCCACTTTTAATTTTCTTCTTTCCACGTTCCTCGTTCCCTTCTATGCATTCCGCATAATTTTATTTGCTTTTTCTATTTTTATACTAGCATATTCTACAATTTTGTATTAGAATAATTCTGATATTTATAGCACAATTCTACTATTTTATATAGAGATGAGCAAAACACATTGATTCAAAAGTAGAATTTGGCAGTCAGCTTCTATAAAGTTTGAGGTTGGGATTTTATGGCATAGCAAAGCTAACGTAAGTCCAAAACTTACGAAAACATAAGACTATGAGAGTTTTTGAATCACGCAATTCGTTTTGCAGTTTTCAGTTTGCGATAAGACTGACCGGAATGGCTAGTGAT
>JAPFCT010000280.1 GCA_026169575.1 Faecalimonas sp. | reverse complement strand
GGACAGAAGAAAGCACCATTTTATAGAATCGTTGTAGCAGACGCAAGATCTCCAAGAGACGGAAGATTTATCGAGGAAATCGGAACATATGATCCGAATCAGGAGCCAAGCGCTTTCAAAGTAGACGAGGAAGCAGCTAAAAAATGGTTAAACAACGGAGCTCAGCCAACAGAAGTAGTTGGAAAGATTTTCAAAGCAGCTGGAATCGAAAAATAATCTGAGCCGCGGAGGTGCGCGTGATGAAAGAATTAGTCGAAGTAATTGCGAAAGCATTAGTAGATGATCCGAGCGGTGTTGTAGTTACAGAGAAGACAGAGGGAAAGACAACTGTGATCGAGTTACATGTTTCTGATGCAGATATGGGAAAAGTAATTGGAAAGCAGGGAAGAATTGCAAAGGCGATCCGTTCTGTTGTAAAGGCAGCAGCTGCGAAGGAAGACAAGAAAGTAGTTGTAGATATCGCTCAGTAGAGCGGTATCTATTTTTTTAAAAGGATTCATTGGAAGCAGGAAAGGAGCGTCTGCCGGGCATGGAAAGAAAGCACAGGCAGAGAAAGATCTTATGGAACAACAATTTCAGGTCGGAGTGATCTCGAGCACGCACGGTGTCAGGGGAGAAGTAAAAGTATTTCCTACCACAGATGATGTGAAGCGCTTCAAGAAGCTGAAGCATGTATTATTAGATACCGGAAAAGAGCAGTTGCCTTTGGAAGTAGAGCAGGTGAAGTTTTTTAAACAGTTTGCGATCCTGAAGTTCAAAGGGATTGATAATATAAATGACATCGAGAAATACAAGGGAAAAAGTCTTCTTGTAGACAGAAAAGATGCAGTGAAATTAAAAAAGGATGAATATTTTATTGCCGATATGATTGGAATGCATGTATTTACAGAGGACGGAGCAGAGTTCGGAACGCTCCGGGATGTGCTGGAAACCGGGGCAAACGATGTGTATATCATCGACACAACAGATGGGAAAGAAGTACTTGTGCCGGCAATCAAACAGTGCATTCTTGATGTAGATATCGAGGAGCAGAAAATGATGATTCATCTGTTGGAAGGGCTGGTATAGACGATGCATTTTCATATACTGACATTATTCCCGGAGATGGTCTTAAACGGGCTTGGGACAAGCATCACGGGAAGAGCGATGGCAAATAACCTGCTTTCTGTGGAGGCAGTCAATATCCGGGATTACGCGAATAATAAACACAACCGGGTGGATGATTATCCATATGGGGGCGGAGCAGGCATGCTGATGCAGGCAGAGCCGGTGTACGGCGCATACCGCGCGGTGGAAGACCGTATTCAGGAACGCACCGGAAAGGAAGGGCGTACACGCGTTGTCTATCTCTCGCCGCAGGGCGGAACATTTTCCCAGAGCATGGCGGAGGAGTTTGCAAAGGAAGAGGATCTGATCCTTTTGTGCGGTCATTATGAAGGGATTGATGAGCGGGTGCTGGAAGAGATTGTGACAGACTATGTCTCTATCGGAGATTATGTACTGACCGGGGGAGAGCTTCCGGCGATGGTGATCGTCGATGCGGTATCCCGTCTGATCCCGGGAGTTCTGCACAATGATACTTCCGCGGAATTTGAAAGCTTTCAGGATAATCTGTTAGAATATCCGCACTATACAAGACCGGAAATCTGGCATGAGAAACAGGTGCCGCCGATCCTTCTCTCCGGGCATCATGCCAACGTGGAAAAGTGGAGAAGAGAGCAGTCGATCCTGCGGACATGGCAGCGGCGACCGGATCTTCTGGACAAGGCAGAACTTACAGAAAAAGAGAAAAAAAACTTGCAAAATATGATAGAGCATGATAAAATGTAACGTGTTGTGAAGTAAAGAGATGGTCCTCTGATACAGATCGTGTATTAGGAACGTCCAAATAATAAGGAGGTCACACAAGATGAACGATATCATTAAGAAAATTGAAGCTGAGCAGTTAAAGGCAGAAGTACCTGAATTTAACGTAGGTGATACTGTAAAAGT
>JAPFCT010000403.1 GCA_026169575.1 Faecalimonas sp. | reverse complement strand
GGATGGCAATGAGCAGGAGAGCGCGCCGCATCCAAAACAGGTACTGTATGTGGATCTTGGAATGCCGCTTGAGCAGTATGATATTTTAAGAAGACAAGAAGCAAAAGAAGCGTAGAAGCACGCAGAAGAAAAGGGTACAGAGAGAAAAAGAACTGCCGCCAGAACGATCCTGACTGATCGGAGAGGATGGCAGTTCTTTCTCATTTTCTGAGAAATTTTTCTGGAAGTTCACAGAATCAAAAATACGACCGGTATGCGGATACGCGGTTTGCAGAGCGCAAATGCTTCAATACCAGCAGCGATTTTGTTAAGAGGCAGGAAAGAAGTGGCGCAGTTTTTGTACAGCGCTCTTTTCAATGCGCGATACATAGGAGCGGGAAATCCCAAGCCTTTTTGCAATTTCCCACTGGGTGTATTCTTCTTCGTTATAGAGACCATACCGCATTTTCAGAACGATCCGCTCCCGGTCCGAAAGTTCGGATTCGACTTTTTCATATAAAATACGGATATCGTCTTTTTGATTGATTTTTTCATGGATCTCATCATCCGTTGTCTCCATAATATCATATAGCTGGATCTCATTGCCTTCCCGGTCCGTGCCGATCGGTTCATAGAGAGAAATCTCTCTGGAAGATTTCTTCCTGGAGCGGAGCATCATCAGAATCTCATTTTCGATACAGCGCGCTGCGTAGGTGGAGAGCCGGTTGCCTTTTTCCGGGTCAAAAGTAATGACTGCCTTCACAAGCCCTACGGTCCCGATGGAGATCAGATCTTCATTATCTTCTTCCGGACGCTGGTATTTCTTGACGATGTGGGCGACAAGGCGGAGATTGTGTTCAATCAGGATATGTTTTGCTTCAAGGTCGCCCTCTGTATATTTTTGCAGATAATATTGTTCCTCAGCAGATGTGAGGGGAGTTGGAAATGATTTCAAGATAAGCACCTCTAAGCATATTTAATATAGCTTATGTGAAGCGCGGGATATTTGTGCTTTTCCACATGAAAACGGTTGAAAAACCAATGAAAATGTCTGTTTACTATCGAGGGGGAACGTGCTATCATATAGTTATGTCTGACAAGATCAGGGCGCGGCAGCTGCCGCAAAAATAGTAGAAATGGCAGGGATAGTATGGGCAGATTATTTGACACAGACAATGTTGTCTGGAGATTTTTAGGGAGGGTGGCCGACCTGGTGATCCTCAATGTTTTGTTTCTTTTATGCAGTATTCCGATCGTGACGATCGGCGCTTCCTGGACAGCGTTATATTCCGTGACACTAAAGGCAGTCAAGAACGAAGAAAGCTATATTGTCAAAGGATTTTTGAAAGGATTCAAAGAGAATTTTAAACAGAGCACCATCGCGTGGATCGCTCTGATGGCAGTCGGAATGGTACTTTTGGTAGACATCCGGTTTGCGATGGGACTGGAGGGAACGTTTGGAAAAGTGTTCGGTGTGACGATCTATGCGATTTCCTTTGTATACCTGATGATCGCAATGTATATTTTCCCTTATATCGCACGGTTCCGCGCGACGATGAAGCAGATTTTCAAGAATGCGCTGTTTATCGGGATCGGTAGTTTCCCGTTCACACTGCTCCTTTTTGGAGTGAATTTTCTGGCAGTATTTTTCAGTCTGATCAGTCCGCAGGCGCTGATCACGGCGCTGGCATTCTGGCTGATGACAGGATTTGGTTTTCTGGCATTTGTGACTTCCTATATTTACCGTAAGGTATTTTCTAAATATGAGCGTGTGGAAGAGACAGAGCCGGAAGAAGTTCAGGAAAGCTTATAAGGCGGCAAAAAAGGAAAAAAGAAGAGATGAGAAGAAATACATCCCGCAGAACGTGTTCTGTAAGGGATGTATTTTTGGCCCGTTGTCAAGGGTCGGAGTAAAATTTTTTGAGGTGCAGAAATGCACCTCTTATTTTTGCGGTTCTGACAGGAAGAGCGAACGGCTTCTAAAAATAAAAAAATAGAAAATTACAGCGCTTTTGTGGAATCGTGCAGTGAGATATGGTATAGTAAAGAAAATTCTTCTGGAAAAATCTGTTCCAGAGTCAATTCCGGCGTTTCAGCCAGAAAATCAACAAGAGATCAAAAAAATGAAAGGAGTAGTGTCAGAGTTGTTCAGTACAGTTTTATCAGCGGCTCTGCAGGGAATGCGGGCAGAGTTTATCCATGTGGAGGCAGATGTGGGGAACGGACTTCCGTTTTTCCATATGGTCGGCCATCTTGCATCGGAAGTCAAAGAGTCGGCAGAGCGTGTCCGCACGGCAATAAAAAACAGCGGGATACAGATTCCGCCAAGAAAGGTGGTGATCAATCTTTCGCCGGCAAATGTAAGGAAACGGGGAGCAGCATTTGACCTTCCGATCGCGGTAGCGGTGCTTGCAGCAAACGGAGTGATCTGCCAGGAGATATTTGCGGAGATGCTTGTGATCGGGGAATTAAGTCTGGATGGCGGCATAAAGAAAGTGCCCGGAATCCTTCCGATCCTTCTTGCTGCGAAGGAGTCTGGCTGTACCCGCTGTATGATTCCAAAAGCAAATGAGAAGGAGGGAAGACTGATCCCGGGAATGGAAGTGATCGGGGTGTCGAAACTGACAGAGGTTGTCGAAATTTCCAGGAAGATAGAGCGGGAGGGAGAACTGTTTGTATGGGAAGTTTCTCCGGAGAAGCAGTCGGAATGTTTTGAGGCGGGAAACCACTCATCGGTAGATTTTCAGTGAGATTAAAGGACAGACATTTGTGAAGCGGGCAGCAGAAATCGCAGTTGCAGGGCAGCACAACCTTCTGATGATCGGACCGCCGGGAGCGGGAAAGACGATGGCGGCAAGGAGGATTCCGACTATTTTTCCTCCGCTTTCGATGGAGGAACGCATGGAGATTTCAAAAATCTACAGTGTGGCAGGGCGGTTGGACGAAGAACATCCACTGATCGCGGAGCGACCGTTCTGTGCAGTCCACCATACAGTCACAAAAGCAGCGCTGGTCGGCGGCGGTCTGCACCCGGTTCCGGGAGAACTGAGTTTAAGTCACGGCGGCTGTCTGTTTCTGGATGAGGCGGCAGAGTTTCGGAGAGATGTGTTAGAAGCGCTGCGGGAACCTATGGAAGAACAGAAGATCCATATTGTGAGAAATGGGGGAACCTATGTCTTTCCGGCAGATACGATCATTGTAGCCGCGATGAATCCATGTCCCTGCGGGCAGTTTCCAGACTACAATAAATGCAGGTGCAGTGAGCAGGAAATCCGCAGCTATCTGGGAAGGATCAGCGGTCCGCTTCTTGACCGGATCGATCTCTGTGTCGATGTGCCAAAAGTGGAGTACGAAAGTCTGGTCACAACAAAGGAAGAAGAGCGTTCGGAGTGTATCAGAGAGCGTGTCTGCCGGGCGAGAGCAGTCCAGAAAGCGAGGTATCAGGGACTGGAAAAACAGACAAATGGGAGAGTGGCTGTGAAGGAGCTGATGAAAGACTGTGTGCTTGACAAAGAGAGTGAAATGCAGATGAGAAGAAGCTTTGAATCACTTCAGCTGACGGCGCGGTCTTACTACAAGGTGCTGCGGGTGGCGAGGACGATCGCGGACCTTGCGGGAAGCAATAGGATCGAACCGTGTCATCTGGATGAGGCGCTGATCTACCGGACGATGGATCAGAAATACTGGAGGTGATGGTATGGAAAAGAAGAATAATAATATAATAGAACAAGAGGAAAAATACCGGTTCTGGTTTGCCGGATTAAAGGGAATCCGGGCGGCAGAAAAAATCAAGATCGCAGAAGAATTTCCACAGAAAAACACATTATATTATATAGAAGAAACAGCATTAAAG
>JAPFCT010000344.1 GCA_026169575.1 Faecalimonas sp. | reverse complement strand
TAAATACCCCATCCGTGGTTACAGCATTAATTAACATTTTGACATCTGCAGTGGAGATTGAAATGAGCTTTAAGGAAAATTCCCGGGCATCAGAGGTTATGTTTACAGAACTTTTTAAATAGGAGCTGTTTACAAAATTTCATATTGTTTTAAGAATGAAGAGAAAGTGACTTGACAGTTGCTTTCTCTTTATTAAATATACATGAAAAACAGAAGATTGTGAAATCTATTTTAAGAATCGTTGACGTGGTCCTTTTTGATAGTGTAAAATGAAGAAAGGAATCATCCATAATTTTTTGAATGGCAAGAGAACAAGAAAAGAATCTTGCAGAATGAGGAGGAAGAAAATGTATCATGCAATTATAGTAGGCGCCGGCGCCGCCGGCGCTGTTGTGGCACGTGAACTGGCAGAAAAGAACCAGAAGGTACTTGTGATAGAGAAAAAAGGACACATCGCAGGAAACTGTTATGACGAGAAGGATGAGCACGGAGTGCTGGTCCATGTATATGGTCCGCATATTTTCCATACAAATAATGAGAGCGTCTATGAGTATTTGTCAAAATTTACAGACTGGTATGCATTTCATCATGAGGTTGTCGCAAACGTGCACGGAAAATATATGCCGGTTCCATTTAATCTGCATACTCTTCAGGAAGCGTTCGGGGAAGAGACTGCGGCGCGGCTGAAAGAAAAACTTGTGTCCACCTATGGGATGGGGACGAAAGTGCCAATCCTGGATCTGATGCAGCATGAGGACAGTGACCTTCAGATGGTCGGAACATTTGTGTATGATAACATTTATGTATATTATACGATGAAACAGTGGGGCAGGAAGCCGGAGGAGATCGACCCGGCGGTGACTGCAAGAGTTCCGGTCAATATTTCTTATGACAACGGATACTTTGCGGACAAGTACCAGGGAGTTCCGGCAGAGGGATTTACAAAGATGTTTGAGCGGATCCTGGATCATCCGAATATCGAAGTGAGACTGCATACAGAGGCGAAGGACGTACTGGAAATTGCAGATGGTAAGGTATATTTTGAAAATGTACCGTTTGAAGGCAAGGTCGTCTTTACAGGGCCTCTGGATGAGTTCTTTGCGTGTAAGTATGGAAGACTTCCGTACCGCACACTGCGTTTTGATTTTGAACATTATGAGCAGGAAGATTACCAGGGCCATTCCGTTGTTAATTATACGGTCGATCAGGACTACACAAGGATCACAGAGTATAAATGGCTCACGGGACAGAAGTGTGATGGAACTACGATTTCCAAGGAGTATCCGTTTGCGTACACGGGAGCTAAGGGAGAAATCCCATATTATTCCATCGCAAATGAGGAGAATCATGCGCTCTATGAAAAATACAAAAGGGAAGTCGGAGAAGTGGAGAATTTCTACTTGCTCGGAAGGCTGGCGGAATATCAGTATTATAATATTGATGTGATGGTAGAAAAGGCGCTGGCGCTTGCAGAGAATTTATAGAAAAGAGTACAGAAAATGAATATTATTGAGAGGTTAAAAGAAAGATATCCGGACATGACAAAGAAACAAAAGCAGATTGCAGATTATATGATGAGTCATGTGGATAAGATGTCTTTTATTACATTGAAAGACCTGAGTGCAGAGACGCAGGTGACGGAGATGACGATCTTAAACGCGTGCAGTGCATTTGGGTATGCAAATTTTAACGAAGTGAAATATGAATTCCGCAAATATATCAGTATGCAGAATAAGATTGAGCTGCACAAGGAAAATGAATATCCATCCAATTATGTTCCAAAATGTGACATGGAAGAGCAGAAAAAGCTTTTGCAGGAAATCTGTGAAGAAGAAAGCGCGATGGCGCAGAAATTTTTTGAGCAGATGGATATCGAACAGATTTTCCAAGTTGCGGATCAGATTTTAGTGAGTAAGAAAATATTGATCTGTGGAAGAGGAATTTCGAAGCTGCTGGCAGAATTTCTAAAGCTGAGACTGGCAGGAATCGGTATCGGAGCAGTGGTAGTAGATACCGAATTGAATGACAGCGTACACTCAGCATTGGCGATGATGGATCAGGAGACGTTGATGATCGCGATCTCATTTCCGGACTATTATTTTATGACAGAGAAGCTTGCTGCATATGCAAAAGAATTGGGGGCAACTGTATGTGCGGTGACAAATGTAGAAAGTGCAGAGATTATAGTACATAGTAGTCTTT
>JAPFCT010000256.1 GCA_026169575.1 Faecalimonas sp. | reverse complement strand
GTCCTCCGCCTTTATTGTAAATCCAGAAAGAATACGTCAGAATCTTGCCTGCCTTTCCCATCCTTTCCTTTGTCGTCTTATTATAAAGGGTTCCCCCTGCCTCCAGAGGTCCTTTTTTCCGTATCAGCGAGATTAGCTCTGTCTCACACGTAACTCTCTCCGGAAGAACCGTTGCTCCTTTTCCGACACATTCCGGCTTGTGGGCATCACTGCCTCCGATTCCCGGCTTCTGGTACTTCTGTGCAAGCCTTAACGCTCCCTCGTTCGACTCCACAGATTCACATGCATTAAATGCCTCCATAAAATCAAAGCGTTTGATCAGCTCCGGATTCTTAAAATACCGCTTTGTGTTCGTAAAGCTCAGATATTTGCCTCCGCACGGATGTGCAGGTCCTAAGATTCCTCCGTTGCGGTGCACAAAATCGATCAGAACCGCTGCCGGAAGTCCTCTCATCTCCAGCATCCGCATCTTTACGCCTTCCGGCATGATCACAATGATATGTCCCGCATCACTGGTATCATACTCGATCCCTTTCAGAACAACAAAATCTGTATGCTTTTTCCCTTTTATATGCTCCTTCCAGTACCGGTACCCCTTATAAGTATTGTGGTCTGTGATCAGCATCCCGTCAAATCCCTGTTCCTTCAACAGTGTAATATATTCTTCCAGACTTACTTTGCTGTCTACCGAACCTTCTTTTACATGACAATGCATATCAATTTTCATAAGCCTGCCTCCTTGTCTTACTATCTATCTTTATTATACCCCTTTTTCTGCAAAGTTCAATGACAGAACAAAAATATTAGAAAGATTAAAAATTAAAAAAATCAGGATAAAATGGCATTTTTATCCACTTTATCCTGACTGTATATCCATAGTTTCTATTTCTGACCTCTCGGTAAATCAGTTCTACCGCGCCATATTCTGATACTGCTCTGCAATATTCAGCACATGATCGCCGATCCGCTCAAAGTCTGTCAGCAGTTCTGAGAACAGAATACCTGCCTCTGCATTGCAGGATCCGGATTTCATTCTCTCGATCTGTCTCTTTAAATACATTTCCTCCAGATCATCGATCTTCTGCTCATTGCGGGCTGCCTTTTCAAGAAATTCCTTTCTGCTTCCATTATGCATACTGATGTCTTCCAGCGCCTTTCCACAGATCTTCTTCATCTGGCCGATCTCTTCCAGCGCTTCTTTCGACATCTGGATTCCCCATTCATTCAGATTCTTCGCATATCCTAAAATGTTCATCGCATGATCGCCGATCCGCTCAATATTTCCTACAATAATATAGTAACTGCTCATACTCTTAGAACCTGCCACCGACTTTTCTCCGGACATATGATCTACGATGTATTTTGAAATCGCTGCGTTCAGATAATCAATATATTCTTCCCGCTCTTTTAAAGCATCCCATGCTCCCAGATTTCCACTCAGAACTGCATCGTAGCTTTCCTCTACATTTTTCGCAACCATTTCGCGCATACGGTCTACTTCCTGCTCCAGTTCGGAAAGTGCAAGCGCCTCATTTCCGACAGAATAGCTGTTCTCAAATACTTTGATATGCTTCAGTCCTCTTGCTTCTGTCTCCTCTTCCTTGCTCTCTGGAAGGATCAGCACGGCAAGTTTTGCCATATAAGTTCCGACTGGAAGTAAGATCAATGTGGTCACGATATTGAAGATTGTATGTACATTTGCGATCTGTGCCACTGTATTTCCCGGCGAGAGCGCTTCCACCCACGATACAAACGGTGTCAGCATACTGATAAATGTAAATAAGATTGAACCAAAAATGTTGAACATCAGATGGATCACAGTTGCCCGTTTCGCATTTGTCTTTGTACCGATGGACGCAAGCACTGCTGTGATACAAGTTCCGATATTCTGTCCGAATAATACATAGACAGCGCTTGATAACGGAATCACGCCAGTTCCTGCCAGCGCCTGCAAAATACCGACAGATGCGGAAGAAGACTGGATCACTGCTGTAAAGATCGCTCCGACTAAAATACCGACGATCGGATTGCTTGCCTTTGTCATAAAGTTTACAAATGTCTCTGACTGCTGAAGCGGCTGCATCGCATCGCCCATCATTCCCATACCGATGAACAGTACGCCAAGTCCGGCAAAGATCTCACTGATATGGCGCACACGCTCATTCTTCACAAATGTGATTGCTGCCACACCACCAAATGCGATCAGCGGCGCGATTGCTCCGATATCAAGCGCAATCAGCTGTCCGGTGATCGTCGTACCGATATTGGCTCCCATGATCACCCATACTGCCTGATTCAATGTCATCAGACCAGAGTTGACAAATCCTACTACCAT
>JAPFCT010000156.1 GCA_026169575.1 Faecalimonas sp. | reverse complement strand
GGCGTGTACCGTATGGCTGAAATATTATCCGATTTTCAGTGCATTTTTTATTTCATTATTTAATTATGATCCAATCAACCAGCCGGGAGAATTCGTCGGTTTCCAGAATTATATCGATATTTTCCAGACGCAGGGATACTGGGATTCCTGGAAGAATACATTTATTTTGCTCGCATTACAGTTGTGTATGTGCTTCCTGATCCCGCTGATCCAGGCGCTTCTTTTAAATGAGCTGGTAAGACTGAAGAAATGTCTGACGACACTTTATATTCTTCCGGCGCTGATCCCGACTTCTGTAAATGTTATTATATGGAAATGGATCTGGCATCCGGATTATGGTGTGGCAAATCAGATTGTGAAGTTTTTTGGAGGACAGCCGCAGACATGGCTCAGTGATCCGGATCTGGTCAAATTCTGTATCATCTTTCCGGGGGTACTCGGAGGCGGATTGACCGTGCTTCTTTATCTGTCGGCAATCCAGGGCGTTTCCACAGATATTATGGAGTCAGCAGCACTTGACGGCTGTACTGGATTTGGAAGGATCATACATATTATATTGCCAAATATTTCCTTTATGGTATTTATCCAGCTCATCATGTGCGTGATCACAACGATGCAGCTTTTGGATGTGCCTTATATGTATGCTTCGGGAGGACCGAGCGGAGCATCGACGACGCAGGGAATCTTCATTTACAATGCGTTTAATCAAGATCTGAATTATGGAAGAGGTTCCGCAGCATCTGTGATCCTGCTGCTTGTGATCGCAGCAATGACGATGATCCAGATGCGTTTTGAGAAGATGGAGAAGGAGTAGGAGGCAGAGAAGATGAAGAACAAAAAGCGTAGAACAAAAATGAAGCTTGGAAAATCTGAGCGCGGGCTGAAGATTGTTGCGGTAGTTGTGTCGCTGATCTTTGCGGCAGCGATGCTGTATCCGATGATCTTTGCAGTCTCCAGTGCGATGAAAGATAACAAGAAAATATATGAGATCCCGCCGAAGCTGCTTCCGGATGCGGCAAACAGTTTATCAGTTGTACTGGATTATTCGGATGTCGGGGGAAATGAAAAAGAATTAAAAGATAAGATGCTTCAGGACAATATTGTAACCATGTTTGGGATCAGCCAGAAGATGCAGGAAGATTCTATTATGGAAATCAAGGTGTACGGAGTAAAAGACGGGGAGACAGTATTTTACTCGAGAGCACATCAGATGAAGCTGCAGATGGAGAAGGATTATGGAATCTATAAAGGAACTGCAATTAAGACAGAAGTGCTTCTCCACGGAGACCGTTATGTACGGGCATGTGATTCCATCGGCTATGAATTTGATCTGAATGGTGTGTCTGAGAAGGCTCCAAAAGATCTTGGAACGAAATTTACTGACAGAGTCACAGAGATCATGGATGAAAAATATGAGACAACGGGAGAACTGGTAAGTGTAGGGGACAAAGTGAAAAACTTCCTGAATCTTGAGAGCTTTAAATATTACTTACAGATGCCGGCATACATTTATCCGGAAAGTGAAGCAGTTCAGAATTTCGGTTTTATGACGTTCGTATTTAACAGTATCATCGTCATTGGCTTTGCGATGATCGCACAGGTCATCTTATGTTCTGTCTGTGCATTTGTCATCAGCAGAAAGCTTTCTAAAAGGGCGGGGCGTTTTGTACTGTTATTCTTCCTCGGTGGAATGATGGTTCCGTTTGCAAGTATTATGCTTCCGCAGCTGATCATGTATAAAGAGATGGGAGCATACAATAACTATGCAGCGTTACTTCTCCCGTTTCTATATCCATACGGATTTTACGTGTATCTGTACAAAGGATTCTTTGACCAGATTCCGGGAAGTTATTTTGAAGCGGCAGAACTTGACGGTGCGGGAAGTTTCTACTTATATACAAGAATCTGCATGCCATTGTCCAAGCCGATCATTTCGCTGATCGCGCTGCAGACATTTATCGGAAACTGGAATGATTTCTTCTGGGCATGGCTTGTCACAGAAGATCAGAAACTCTGGACATTAAACG
>JAPFCT010000091.1 GCA_026169575.1 Faecalimonas sp. | reverse complement strand
TTTACATAGAGCGCATAACTATATAACCCACAGATTGAAATTTCAACCTGTCGGATTCCGAGTAACGCTCTCAAAAAATACCGTCTGAGAGCTCCTCGCGACCTTTTTTTAGTCCCAAGACATTCATCTAAAACTTTCATTTCTGCATCATTCTGATATGCCTCGAGAATCTTCTCCGTCATCGGCGCATATCCTCCGGAGATTTCATTTAGATACTGTTTTCTTTTCTGTTCTTCTATTTCTCCGAGTTTTTTCTTTAATTCCTGCCATAATCTGATTTCAAATGAACTCAATTGATTCTCATCAGGCTTTTCCTGCCTATTGAATAGATTTAACGATAGGAAGCGTACTTTCATCGTGCTATACAGACGTTTTACTGCTTTTCCAAACTCCACCGCATGGGAATTGATGTCATCACACGCAACATTTTCAGGCTCTTTGAACAAAAATTGTGTGATTTCTTTCCGGATTCGTTCTTCCTCACCCCGGCACAAAATCAGTAATTCGTCCACACAATTCAATTTTTCCAGTGTTGAAATTGCGGAAAACGCATATGTATCAAATGTATTTAATGTGCAGTATACCGGAAGTTCCACAACCAGATCCACACCCTTTTTCTGCAAATGCTTCGCCCGATTGTCATGTGCTTCCTGCATCCAACTCCCATCCTGCCGAAAATTTCCGCATATCACGGCGATCAATGCGTCTGCTTTGCTTTCCTGCTTCATCCTCTGATATAGATTTGCTTCCTCTTCACAAGATAATCCGGAAAGAATTTCCGGCTCTTCAATAAACGCTGCAATCTTCATACATTTCATTTCTCTTTCTAAAAATTGATCATTCCCTGAAGCCAGATCGTTCCCTTAAATCGTCTTCCGATTTGCGGTTCCCCCAATACTTGTGCTTTTGGCACGCAAATATCAAACTGAAGTTCATTTACATTCAACTTCATCTGATATACTTCTTCTCCGGTCAGGCTGTTCTTTCGTTCCCTCATTGCAAGGATTTCACCGAGGATCGAGTACATATCACACTCTACGCCATACGGCATAAAATAAGTATCCACAATCGTAAAAATGTCTTCACTTACCAGTCTCCGGGACACTTTAGAATATGTATCGATATCATCCAGCGTCAGGCTTTCCATCGCTGTCTGATCACCGCTTCTTGCTGCATTTAAAAGCTGTTTTCGATTATTTGACGCCTCAATTTCATTTTTCACCTGCATTTCGCTCTTTCGCACCGGAAGAAGGATCTTTCCGGAAAGAGCCAGACCGGAAAGGGTCACGGAAGTGTTCATTTTCGGGAACATTCCGAGCTGACATTCTTTCATATATTCGATTCCGTTCTGCAAATGAAAAATCAGACTGATCCCGACCCGCGGATCTTCACAGACGCCGACATACATTTCCTTTTCAATTTTCTTTTCCACGGTCACATCTGCGTAAGTCGTAATTCCGCTTCCCTCAAAATATGGAAAATAATATTCCGGTTCAAACCGTTCTTCCTCATCAAGTTCTCCGCACAGTGTGATTCCTATTCCCTGTGCATATTCTTTCTGCAGTTCACAAAAATCTGCTTCTTCCGTATAAGAAACAACTGTCTGATGTGTAAACTCTGTCTCAACCTGTTCCAACAACTGCCGCAGGTCTTTTTTCGTTTTGAGGTTTTCAAAACCAATTGCTTTCAAATATTGATGCATATTCTCTCCATTTTCTTCTTGCACAAAGAAGATTGCACATATTGCGCAATCCTCTTATATGTCACTCTCATATATCATTTTTATTTTTTCGGAACGATCGCTTCCATTCCGCCCATGTATGGCTGCAATGCTTTTGGAATCTTCACGCTTCCGTCTTTCTGAAGATTATTTTCCAAAAATGCGATCAGCATTCTAGGCGGTGCGACAACTGTATTATTCAGTGTATGTGCAAAATATTTTGATTTTTCACCTTTTACGCGAATTCCTAATCTTCTTGCCTGTGCATCTCCCAAATTGGAGCAGCTTCCAACCTCGAAGTATTTTTTCTGTCTCGGAGACCATGCTTCCACGTCTACAGACTTCACTTTCAGATCTGCCAGATCTCCCGAACAACATTCCAGCGTACGAACCGGAATGTCCATGGAACGAAACAGATCCACCGTGTTCTGCCACAATTTGTCATACCATTCCATACTTTCTTCCGGCTTACATACAACGATCATTTCCTGTTTTTCAAACTGGTGGATTCGATATACGCCGCGTTCTTCAATGCCATGTGCTCCTTTTTCTTTCCGGAAGCACGGAGAATAGCTTGTCAAAGTCTGCGGAAGCTGGTCTTCTGTCAACTGTGTATCAATAAATTTACCGATCATAGAGTGTTCGCTTGTACCGATCAGATAAAGATCTTCTCCCTCGATCTTGTACATCATTGCATCCATCTCGGCAAAACTCATTACGCCTGTCACGACATTGCTCCGGATCATAAACGGAGGCACACAATATGTGAATCCTCGGTTGATCATAAAATCTCTCGCATAAGAGATTACTGCGGAATGCAGTCGTGCAATATCTCCCATCAAATAATAAAATCCGTTTCCGGCTACTTTTCTGGCGCTGTCCAGATCGATTCCGTTAAACCGCTCCATAATATCTGTGTGATACGGACTCTCAAACTCCGGTACAACAGGCTCTCCAAACCGCCCGATTTCTACATTTTCACTGTCATCTTTTCCGATCGGAACAGATGGATCGATGATATTCGGAATCGTCATCATGATCTTTTTGATCTTTTCTTCTACTTCTTTTTCTTCTTTGGAAAGAGCTTCCATACGGTCTGCGCTCTCGTTACCCTTTTTCTTCATCTCTTCCGCTTCTTCCTTTTTCCCCTCTGGCATACATGCACCGATCTGTTTGGAAGCTTTATTTTTCTCCGCACGAAGCGCTTCTACTTCCTGTTTGATCTCGCGGTTTCTCACATCCAATTCCAATACTTCATCGACAAGCGGAAGTTTCTCATCCTGAAACTTATTTCGGATATTCTGCTTTACCACCTCTGGATTCGTTCTTACAAATTTAATATCTAACATGACTTTTCCTCCTGCTCATTTCTCATTTTCTATTTTTCTTTTTTGCAAACTCTGCATCCCTTATATCGTAGGCTTCCTGAAAAATTGCCCGTTCCAGAGATTCTTTTTCTTCCTCTGCTAGTTCAATATAACTCTCGCCTTTTACAATTTCTTTTATATAGGTGTAACATCCTCCTCTGCTGTGCATCGCATTAAAGATCCATCCACTGTTTTCCTCATCCAGCATTGTCAGAGCAAAACTTAAGTTTCCACCCATTTCATGAAATGCATCATATCTTACCAATGCGGTTTTCTGATATGTTCGTTTCACTTTTTTATATAATTTATCAATCTTCTCTTGATTCTCTGCTGTCCGTTCATTTAGTTCATCGAGGATTTCAAAACGTTCAAAAATGCTCTCCTCAAGATTCTTTCCGTCTTTTCCTTTCATAAACATTGAATAACTTCTTTTTAATCTGTTGTATTTCATGTTGACACTGATTAATAGAATGAACAGCAAAATCTGTATCATAAATAATAATACAATCAGATATCCCGCGTCAATTCCCAAATTTCCAAGAAAATCTGTTTGCATTGCGTGCCTCCCTTATATATTACTGATGATGGATCGACATGATCATATCATATAGTCTTTCCAACTC
>JAPFCT010000273.1 GCA_026169575.1 Faecalimonas sp. | reverse complement strand
CAACTGACGTAACAGGTGTTTGCCACTTACCAGAAGGTACAGAAATGTGCATGCCTGGAGATAACGTAGAAATGTCTATTGAACTGATCCATCCAGTAGCTATGGAACAAGGTTTACGTTTCGCTATCCGTGAAGGTGGACGTACAGTAGGATCAGGAAGAGTTGCTACAATCGTTGAATAATTAAAAGACGAATAAATTTTTAAGGGATTGCCGTAAGGCAGTCCCTTTTTTGCAGTGTGCCGCGCATGGAACTATCCGGGCTCTTTGTCAAGAATTGGGTAAAACATTTGGCTCTTTAGAAAAGGGAAATTTATTCGCTTCTTAAAATTCATGTTTTCTTATGACAAGCAGCTGAGTTATATGTTAAAATATGTTTATAGTTTCGTAAGTGTTAATTTTATCCAATGTGTCGTAATCTATTTGTCTTCGACATAGGGCGTGTCAAGTATAGTCAAGAGAGTAACAGAGAAAAGGATACAATAAAAATGTTAAAACAGTCTTATACATTTCAAAGTCCCATCGGCGTCCTGACAATTTCAGAAACAGATGGATGTCTGACAGATCTTTTTTTAGAAAGAGAAAATGCTAGTTTGCTGTCAGAGAAGCAATCCGAACAGCGATATCATCCGCATTCGGATGTCCTCTATGAAATTTACTGTCAGCTTCGGGAATATTTTGCTGGCAACAGACGGGAGTTTACGATTCCAATCAGAGCAGAAGGGACGGCATTTCAGAAGCGAGTATGGGAAGAACTTCGCAGAATTCCATATGGGGAGACGAGGAGTTATGCAGAGATTGCAGTCGGGATCGGAAATCCGAAAGCAGTCCGGGCAGTCGGGCAGGCGAACAATCGAAACCCAATCCTCATTATCGTTCCATGTCACCGCGTGATCCATAAAAACGGGGATATATCCGGATTTGGATGCGGGGATGATGTGAAGCGGTATTTACTGGAACTGGAAGGGAGAAGAAAAGAGAGATGAGAATGAGAGCAGATGGGATTATTTTTGATGTGGACGGTACGCTGTGGGATTCGACGGAAATCGTAGCGGACGCATGGAATCAGGCAATCGAAGAAGAAGGAATCAGGGATATTCATCTGACCGGGGAGATGTTAAAGGGGTTATTTGGGAAACCGATGGATGTGATCGCGAAAAGCGTTCTCCCGGAGGCGTCAGAAGCGCAGCGGGAACATATTATGGAGCGCTGCTGTCGCTATGAACATGAGGCATTGTCAGAATATGAGGGGGATCTTACATTTCCTGATGTGGCTTCCGTTATGCGAAGGCTGGCAGAAAAGTATCCGCTGTTTATCGTGAGCAACTGCCAGAGCGGTTATATTGAATTATTTTTGGAGAAAACAGGTCTTGGCGACATCGTGACGGATATGGAATGCTTTGGGAATACAAAATGTTCCAAAGGCGAAAATATCAGAAGTGTCGCAGATAGAAATGAGTTGAAATATCCGGTCTATATCGGAGATACGCTCGGAGACTATGAGGCATGTGAGATGGCGAAAGTGTCGATGATCTTTGCAGCATATGGATTCGGTGAGGTTTTGGATGCAGCAGCGAAAATCGGGCAGTTTCAGGAACTTCTTGAGATCTTTACAGAGTAGTCTCTTTACACTTGTAAAAGCATATAGGATATGGAAAAATTATCTTTTGCAAAACAGCATATCAGTAGAGAAATTATTTCTGGTAAAGTGACATATCGGCAGAACAGTTATTTTTGCAAAATGGTCTATCATCTGAAAAAATATAGAGGTTTTTTCGTGAAAAAGTGTTATACTAAAAGCAGTATGACACTTTTTCTATATAGGAAGATAGGAGCAAATAAATGACACAAAAGAATAATTTACTGAGAAATGCCTCCTTTTTGATGATTGCGGCATTGATCTCGAAAGTAATTGGATTACTGTACAAAAGTCCGCTGTCGGAGATCGTCGGGGAGGTGGGCATCGGTTACTATGGACTTGCGCAGAATGCGTATCTGATTCTGCTGATGATTGCATCTTTCAGTATTCCGCAGGCAGTATCGAAGGTGATCGCGGAGCGGCTGGCATTTAAGGAATATAAAAATGCGCAGAAATTTTTCAGAGGCGCGTTGATCTATACGATGATCCTGAGCGGTGCAAGCGCACTGTTCTGTCTGTTTGGGGCAAAATATATGATTCCAAGCAATCAGCCGGGAGCAGTTCTGGCGCTTCAGGTTCTTGCACCGACGATTTTCTTGTCTGGGATCCTCGGAGTATACCGCGGCTATTTTCAGGCGCACAGCAATATGCTTCCGACATCACTGTCACAGATCATTGAGCAGATCCTCAACGCGGCAGTCAGTCTCGGTGCAGCGTGGCTCTTTATCCGGTTCTTTTCCGATGGCACAAAAGAAGGAATCGCAAAATGGGGAGCGGCCGGAGGAACTGTTGGAACTGGAGCGGGGGTACTGATCGCACTGCTCTTTATGGTTGCTGCGTATGCAGTCAACAGAAAGCAGATCGCACGGCATGTGAAGGCAGACCGGACCGGCAAGGAAGACAGCTACCGGGATATTTTCCGTGTGTTATTTTTGATCGTGACACCGATCATTTTCAGTTCTTTCATTTATAATATTAACGGTTATATCAATGGTGTGATGTATTCTGAACTGGCGGGAAAGCAGGGCGTAAGCCCGGAGATGGTGAGTACCCTTTACGGGGAGTATTCCGTGTATTTTCTGACAATCATCAATATCCCGCTGACGCTTGCAGGCGCGGCTCCGACATCGATGATCCCAGAAGTGTCGGCACTGTATGCACAGAAGAAGATGAAGGCGGCGAGAAAGAAGATTCACGAGGCGACTCAGCTGTCGATGTTCATCTCGATCCCATCGGCGGTGGGACTGGCAGTGCTGGCATATCCGATCACCAGACTATTGTTTCCAAATACAAATGGAACGGCAGGGACGCTGTTAATTATTGGCGCAGTGACGATCATTTTCAATACGAATTCAAATGTGTCTAACGGTGTGCTTCAGGGGATCGGGAAGGCGAATCTGCCGATGTGGAATGCTGCAATCTCGCTGTTAATCAATGTCGGACTGCTTGTAGTCCTGCTTAAGATGACTCCGCTTGGCATTTACGCGGTACTCGTGGCGACGATCGTCTATTCTGTTTTGATCTGCATTTTGAACGATATTTCTATGAAGAAATATATCCGTTACAAAAATCCATGGGGAATTGCCTATCTATGTCCGATCCTGGCATCGATTCCGATGGGAGCGGCCGCGTGGGGCGTCTATTACCTATTGGAACTTGTCACCGGATCAAATCTGGTAAGCCTTTTATTTGCGGTTGCAGTCGGCGGACTGATCTATCTGAGCCTTTATACGACGATCATGACAAAACTGAAGGCGGCGGAGAAAAGACGGCGGATGGAACAGAGGTACAAAAGACAGCGAGGCGCCAGATCATCCGGGGAATAGCAGTAGAATTTCACCTGCATGCTCAGCTATTAAACGGGAAAAGAAACCGATGGAAAAACGGTGGAAACAAAGCGGGATGTCCTGCATAGAATAATGATAAAGAAATTTATCGGAGGCACAAATATGCCATATTCAATTATGTTAGATGCCGGGCACGGCGGACGTGACCCGGGAGCAGTATATAACGGCAGGCAGGAAAAGGATGACACATTGAAACTGACACTGGCGATCGGGCAGATTTTACAGAATAACGGATTGGATGTAGAATATACAAGGACGACGGATGTATATGAGTCGCCGTATGAGAAAGCAATGGAGGCGAACAATGCAGGCGTAGATTTCTTTGTGTCAATCCACCGGAATTCCTATCCGACTGCAAATGCAGTGTCGGGTGTAGAGTCGCTTGTCTATGACAAATCCGGTATCAAGTATGAGATGGCGCAGAATATCAATGAGCAGCTGGAGTCCATCGGGTTTGTGAACCTCGGAGTCAAGGCGAGACCAAATCTGATCGTGCTGCGCAGGACAAAGATGCCGGCGGTTCTTGTAGAAGTCGGATTTATCAATTCCGATACGGACAATCAGCTGTTTGATGATAATTTTCAGGATATTGCCGAGGCGATCGCATCCGGGATCCTGGATACGCTGGAGAGCAGCAGCGGGGGAAATGCACCGGGAAGCGGCGGAACTGCCGGCGGTGCAGGAGGCAGATACCGTGTGCAGGTCGGAGCATTCCGCAATCAGGTGTATGCCAACAACTTGTTAAGAGAACTTCAGGAGCAGGAATATCCGGCGAGAATTGAGGATTCAAATGGATTTTACCGCGTAGTTGTCGGAAGCTATCCGACCTTGCAGGAGGCGGCACAGATGGAACAGCGGCTGAAATGGGCGGGCTATCCGACGATCGTGATTCACTGAGCAGGGAAAGTGTATGAAAAAACAGATCACAGTGCTTTACAAAGGCATGGAAAATGAGTAGAATAGGTTAGATATACAAAGCAGAAAAGAGGATTAAGATATGAGTGACAGATTAGAATTTCGGGAGAAATTAGGTGGAATCCTTCAGAAAGCACAGGAAAAAGCAAATGTACTTTCTGTTGAAGAGGTAGAAGCGTATTTTGCGGAGGATGGACTTTCCGGAGAACAGATGGAACTGGTCTGTGATTATCTGTTGTCGCAGAAGGTGACAGTCAAAGGTTATATAAAGCAGGGAGGAACTGTCACAGAGAAGACAGAAGAAAAGCCGGAAGAACACTATACAGAGGAGGAAAAACGCTATCTCGACCGCTATATGGAAGAAATCCGGATGATAAAGGAAGAGGAAGAAGGAGAGCGGCAAAAACTGTTTGAGGCATCGGCAGCAGGAGATGCACTTGCAAGGGGAAGACTGATCGAACTGTATCTTGAAAGCGTTGTGGAAACTGCAAAAGAACTGTATCACAAGGAGGTATTTCTCGGAGATCTGATCCAGGAAGGAAATGTCAGCCTGATGCTTGCGCTAGATGAACTGGAATCCGCAGAAGAGGCGCATGAGAAAGTCATGGATGAAGTGCGCAGGGGAATGCAGATGCTGATCGAGGAACAGACAGAAGTCAAACGGAGAGATCACACTCTTTTAGAAAAATATACCGATCTTGATGACAATATCAAGAAGCTGAAAGAAGAGACGGGAAGAGATGTGACGATAGAGGAATTGTCCGCTTTTCTTGATATGCCGGAGGAAGAGATCAATGACATCCTCAATCTCGGAGAACAATAGTCAGATATAGGAAGCAAAAAGAGTTGCTGCAAAATGGACAGATGCCATATTGCAGCAACTCTTTTTTAGAAATCAAAGGAATCTTCTTCCTTCTGGTCATGGAACCCTTCCGGGATGTATAAATGGACGCTTTCCACACGGTTCTTCTGAAGCGCATCCACAACAAGGCGGATCCCATCTTCGGTTGTAAATTCATCGCCTTCTTCCGGAAGACGGTCAAGATGTTCAATGATAAATCCACCGAGGGAATCATAGTCTTCCGAGGAGAAATTCAGTCCGAGGCTGTCATTGAGATCGTCGAGATTCATGGAACCTTCGATGATATATTCCCGCTCGTTGATCTGGCGGATAAATTCTTCTTCATTTTCATCATACTCATCATGGATCTCACCGACGATCTCCTCAAGCAAGTCTTCGAGGGTGATCAGTCCGGCAGTCTCGCCGTATTCATCGAGAACGATAGCGATGTTGATCGAAGCCTGACGCATCTCTACGAGCAGTTCGGAGATACTCTTGTACTCATAAGTAAAGTAGGCTTCTCTTAAAATATCTCTGACGTGAAATTCCTTCTTGTCATTGTAATTGTACAGCAGAAGGTCTTTCATATTGATCGTACCAACGACATTGTCGGTCGTCTCTTCGTAGATCGGAAGTCTTGTAAACTTGTCCTCCCGGAAAATCTCGATCAGTTCATCGTAAGTGCTGTTGATATCAGCGAACGTCACATGGACACGAGGCACCATAATATCCTTTGCTTTGGCATCTCCCATATCGAATACATTATAGATCATTTCTTTTTCTTCCGATTCAATCACCCCGTCCTCGTGGCTGACATCTACGATCGTCCGAAGCTCATGCTCGGTCATCGTATTGACCTTCTGGTCCGGGCTGACACGCAGAAGAAACAGAACGCCCATGGAGAGCTTGTTTACAATAAAGATGACCGGGGTAAAGATCTTCATCAGAAAATGGATCAGCGGCGCATAGAGAAGCGCCATCTTTTCTGAATGGATCGTTGC
Source organism: Faecalimonas sp. (assembly GCA_026169575.1). The sequence goes on along the minus strand of JAPFCT010000273.1, from coordinate 6,242 downwards.
CAGTGTCTTTGGGGAAATCTCTCCGAAGATCAAGATCAATAACGTGATCACACCGGTCGCGATACCGACTGCGGAATTTCCGAACAGCTGAATGATCAGAGAAGTTGTCAGCGCAGTCGCGGCATTGTTCACAAGGTTATTTCCGATCAGGATTGCACTCAGCATCTTCCCGGAATCCTCTGAAATCTTCAGAAGAATGCGGGCGCGCTTGCTTCCCTGGTCTGCCAGTGATTGAATTTTTAGTTTGTTAGAGGTTGTCAAAGAGGTCTCTGCCGATGAAAATAATGCTGATAAAAGAATCAGTACGGCTAAAATAATTAATTGTATGACGACACTCGAGTCCAATGATAAGTTCACTCCTTTTTTATTTACATTTTGCTTTTAATATACCGTATTTTAGGAGATTTTGCAAGTGTACATTGAATTTGCGGAGGCTTTATAGTATGATAAAGATACTGTCCGGAGGACATTTCCGGGCAGAGGAACAGAAGCAGAATCAACTATGCATATAGATAGAAGCAGGAGACAGAGCATGAAGAATGAATTTTACGATGCATTGATACAGCTGACAGCAGAAAAGAATGTGCTGACAGATGAACCGATGAAAAAGCATGTGACCTTCCGTGTGGGAGGGGCGGCAGATTACTTTGTGTCGCCGGAGAGTGCAGAAGAAGTACAGAAGATCATCCTCCTATGCAAAGAGAAGGGAATGCCTTACTATATTTTAGGAAATGGAAGTAACCTTCTTGTCAGTGACAGTGGATACAGAGGGGTGATCATTCAGATTTATAAATCGATGAGTGATATTTCTGTGGAAGGAGAGCTTGTAAAAGCGCAGGCAGGCGCGCTCTTATCGGCGATCGCAGCACAGGCAGCGGCGGCATCTCTGACCGGATTTGAGTTTGCATCCGGGATTCCGGGGACGATCGGCGGAGCTGCGGTGATGAATGCAGGAGCTTACGGCGGAGAGATGAAGGACGTGATCGAGCAGGTGACTGTTCTCACAAAAGACGGAGAGATCCTTGTGATCCCGGGCGAGAAGATGGAGATGGGATACCGCACAAGTATTGTCGCAAAGAATCAGTATATTGTGCTGGAGGCAGTGATCCGTCTGGCGCACGGAGAGCAGGAGCAGATCCGGGCAAAAATGGAGGAACTCAAAGAGAAGCGTACAACAAAGCAGCCTCTGGAATATCCAAGTGCAGGAAGTACGTTTAAGCGCCCGGAAGGATATTTCGCAGGGAAGCTGATCGAGGATGCAGGTCTTCGAGGATTCCAGGTGGGCGGCGCGCAGGTGTCAGAGAAGCACTGCGGGTTTGTGATCAATAAGGATCAGGCGACAGCGGCAGAGGTACGCGAGCTGATCCGGCAGGTATCTGAGCGGGTAAGAGAAAATTCCGGTGTGACATTAGAGCCGGAAGTAAAGATGTTAGGAGAATTTTAAAATGAGATTTGTGATCGTTACGGGGATGTCCGGTGCGGGAAAAAGCACTGCGCTGAAAATGCTGGAGGATGTCGGATACTTCTGTGTCGATAATCTCCCGATTCCTGTGATACCGGCACTGGCAAGCCTTTTAAGCGGGGCAAATTCAGAGATCGATAAGCTGGCGCTCGGAATCGATATCCGGGATGAGAGAAATTTTACAGAGCTGGAGGAAGTGTTCAGAAAGATCGATGATACCGGATTTTCTTACGAAGTACTGTTTCTTGAGGCAGCAGATGATGTGCTCGTCAAACGTTACCAGGAGACGAGACGTACGCATCCGATCGCGGGAAATGAACGGCTGGATAAGGCAATCGCAGAGGAGCGTGAGAAGCTTGGATTTCTAAAATCAAAGGCGGCTTATATCGTGGATACAAGTAAGATGCTCACAAGGGAATTAAAGGCGGAGCTCAATAAGATTTTCGTGGAAAATAAAGAATTTAAGAATCTTTATATTACCGTTCTTTCATTTGGTTTTAAATATGGGATCCCAAATGATGCAGACCTTGTATTCAACGTGCGTTTTCTGCCGAATCCATATTATATAGAAGAACTCCGTCCAATGAGCGGAAATGACCGTCCGGTCAGCGAATATGTGATGAAGCAGCCGAAAGCGCAGGAATTTCTGGAAAAATTAAAAGATATGGTTACATTTCTGATTCCAAACTATATTATAGAAGGAAAGAATCAGCTGGTCATTGCGATCGGATGCACCGGAGGAAAGCATCGCTCCGTGACACTGGCAAATGAACTGTATCAGTTTTTAAAACAAGATGACAGATACGGGGTAAAGGTAGAACACCGGGACATTGAAAGGGATTCGCAGGGAAAAATAAGATAGATGGAAAAGATGTCATTTTCAGCAAAAGTAAAAGAAGAGCTGTCCATGCACACCGGCAGTGCAAGGCATTGCCAGCTTGCAGAACTTGCCGCAATCATAAGTATCTGCGGCAGGATCTCAATCTCCAGTTCGGACAGATACCGGGTGACAGTACACACAGAAAATATAACTGTTGCAAGAAAATACTTTACATTAATCAAAAAAACATTTAATATATGTACTGAAACTTCTATTCGGAAGAACCTTAAAAAAGGAAGTGTGTTTTATTCCGTGATCATCGCAAGGCACGAAGAGGCAGTGAGGGTGCTTCAGGCAGTGAAACTGTTAGATGACGCGGGTGAAATCAGGGAGGAACTTTCTATTGTGAAAAATGTGGTGATCCGCCAGCTGTGCTGCCGGAGAGCCTTTCTAAGAGGAGTATTCCTTGCATCAGGTTCGATCAGTGATCCTTACAAATCTTATCATTTTGAAGTGGTATGTGCGACTGAAGACAAGGCGAAGCAATTACAGTATATTATGAACAGTCTGCATATGAGTGCCAAGATCGTGCTCAGGAAGAAATCTTACGTTGTCTATCTCAAGGAGGCGGATCAGATTTCAGACATGCTGAACATCATGGAGGCACATGTTGCACTGATGGAGTTTGAAAATATTCGTATTTTAAAAGATATGAGAAACACTGTGAATAGAAAGGTAAATTGTGAAACTGCCAATATTAATAAAACCGTTTCAGCAGCAGTGAAACAGCTGGAGGATATTGAATATATCCGTGATACGATCGGTTTTGAGAAATTAGCAGACGGATTAAGAGAGGTTGCTCTTGCGAGGATCGCCTATCCGGAAGCAACATTGAAGGAACTAGGTGATGCACTGACACCGCCGGTCGGAAAGTCAGGTGTGAATCATCGGCTAAGAAAGTTAAGTGAGATCGCTGAGAAGGTAAGAGCGAACAAGGAGGTACACAATGATTAGGAAACCAGTAACAATTCAACTTGACAATGGATTAGAAGCAAGACCAATCGCACTGCTCGTTCAGGAGGCAAGCCAGTATGCAAGCCAGATCTACATTGAGATCAAGGAAAAGCGCATCAATGCAAAGAGCATCATGGGAATGATGAGCCTGAATGTTCACAGCGGGGAAGAACTGACAGTTGTTACCGAAGGGGAAGATGAAGAGAAGGCTGCGCAGGGAATTGAATTGTTCTTAAATAATGTAAAGTAAAAGAGGGTACGAAAAAGAGCATGTGACATGCTCTTTTTTCTCTCACAAAAATAGCAGAAAGGAGAAAGCGATGAAGAAATTATTGTTTATTTATAATCCAAATGCGGGAAAGGGACTGATCAAGCCGAAGCTGTCCGATGTACTTGACATTTTTGTGAAAGCGGGATATGAAGTGACAGTCTATCCGACACAGAAGTACCGGGATGGCTATCACAAGGTACGGCATTTTAAGGAAGACTATGACCTTGTCGTGTGCAGCGGAGGCGACGGGACACTTGATGAAGTTGTGACCGGGATGATGAAACGGAAAGAGCAGATTCCGATCGGGTATATTCCAACCGGGACGACAAATGATTTTGCGAGAAGCTTACATATTCCAAAGGATATGTTAAAAGCAGCGGATACAGCGGTAAACGGGATTGTATTTCCGTGTGATATCGGGACATTTAATGAAGACTTTTTCGTATATATTGCGGCATTTGGACTGTTTACAGATGTATCTTACCAGACGAAGCAGGAAGTGAAAAACGTCCTCGGGCATCTCGCCTATGTGCTGGAAGGAATGAAACGGCTTTACAATGTGCCGTCTTACCGGATCAAAGTCACACACGATGATGAAATCATCGAAGATGAATTTATTTTCGGAATGGTGACAAATTCAAGGTCGATCGGAGGATTCCGAAATATGGTCGGAAAGAGTATTGTCTTCGATGACGGGGAATTTGAAGTGACACTGATCAAGACTCCGAAGAATCCGCTTGCGCTTCAGGAGATCATCGCGGCGCTTCTGATCGAACAGATCGACACAAAGCATATGTATACATTTAAGGCAAGCAGATTGAAACTGGAGTCTCTGGAGGAGATCCCGTGGACGCTGGACGGAGAGTTCGGCGGGGAGCATGACGAAGTGGTCATTGAGGATCAGAGGCAGAAATTAAAGATCATGGTTCCAGTCGATAAGATCAAATCTCTGATGAAGGAACCAGATACGTTACAACTAGAGGAAGGAATCGAAGAGGATTAATGGAAAAAAGAGAGAAATTTTCATCCCGGCTGGGATTTGTACTGATCTCGGCAGGATGTGCGATCGGTCTTGGTAATGTATGGAGATTTCCATATATTACTGGAAAATATGGAGGGGGAGCATTTGTACTTGTATATTTGTTTTTCTTGTTTGTACTTGGGCTGCCGATCGTTGTTGCGGAGTTTTCAGTAGGAAGGGCGAGCCAGAGAAGCATTGCTACTTCTTTCAATAAACTGGAACCGAAGGGAAGCAAATGGCACTTGTACCGCTATTTTGGTATGGCGGGCAACTATTTACTGATGATGTTTTACACAACGATCGGCGGGTGGATGCTTGCCTATTTTGTGAAGATGGTCAAAGGGGAATTTACGGGACTCGGACCAAAGGAGGTAGAGCAGGTATTTACAGCCTTTACTTCGGACCGGAATGCGATGTTATTCTGGATGATACTGATCTCTGTGGCAGGGCTGTGCGTATGTTCCTTTGGATTGCAGAAAGGTGTGGAAGGAATCACAAAGATCATGATGTCGACACTGTTTCTGATCATGGCAGTGCTTGTAGTGAAATCACTGACACTTCCAAATGCAGTGGAAGGACTCAGCTTTTATCTTGTGCCGGACTTCGGAAAGATGAAGGAAGCGGGGATCGGAACGGTAATCTTTGCGGCGATGGGGCAGGCATTTTTTACACTGAGCATCGGGATCGGAGCGCTGGCGATCTTTGGAAGCTACATCGGAAAAGAACGGGCGCTTGCAGGGGAAGCCATCAGTGTTGCCTTGCTTGACACAACAGTCGCGATCGTCTCAGGACTGATCATTTTCCCGGCATGCTTCGCATTTGGGATTAATCCGGGAGAAGGACCGGGACTTGTATTTGTCACACTTCCGAATGTATTTAACGAGATGGCAGGCGGAAGAATCTGGGGAAGTCTGTTCTTCCTCTTTATGACATTTGCAGCATTTTCTACCATCCTTGCAGTATTTCAGAATATCATTACCTTTGCGAGAGAGATGTGGGGATGGTCACTGAAGAAATCACTGCTCATCAACGGAGCGCTTCTGATTTTGCTGGGATTCCCATGTGTGCTTGGTCTGACAGACTGGTCAGGAGTCCAGATCCTCGGGAAGAATATTATGGATTTTGAAGATTTCCTTGTCAGCAATAATCTGCTGCCACTTGGCTCCGTCATCTATCTTTTGTTCTGCGTGACAAAATATGGATGGGGATGGGATCATTTTCTGAAGGAAGCCAACACCGGGGCAGGGATCAAGTTCCCGGGCGGACGTCCGATGAAATTATATCTCACATTTGTTCTCCCGGTCGTAATTTTATTTATCTTTGTGCAGGGATATATTTCAATGTTTGCAGGAGGGCTGTAAGAAAAATACAGATAGCTTTCCCAGGAGAAAGAAATGCAGAAACAGCAGAAAACACGTGGGCATACTCCGGTGTTTTCTGCTGAAAGCTGCAGGGCAACAAAAAATCAGGAAGTCAGAATCGTTCAATGTTGAAGCAAAAATAGGAAAATAAAAAAGAGTTCAAGTTAGAATAAGAATTTCCGGAAAATAAAAAAGTTTAAAAAATTTAAAAAAACACTTGCATAATCTACAAAAGTGTTATATACTGTACAAGTACTAAACAGATGGCTCCATGGTCAAGCGGTTAAGACGCT
>JAPFCT010000286.1 GCA_026169575.1 Faecalimonas sp. | reverse complement strand
TATTTCTTCATAATAGTCGGTAAAGATTCTTTGTAAGATATTCATAAGTCTATTATGCAGGAAAAAGGAAGAAAAAGAAACCCCCTAACCCCTCAAGATTGAGGGGAAGGGGAGCTGAATAGGCGAAGCCTATTTTTTATATTTTAAAACAAAGGTTTTTGTATTGAGATGTTGGAGGTATGGTGTTTTAAATAGGGGGGAAAATGAGAGGCGATAGCTAGAAATGTTGAAATTAATGTGAATAGGATGTCAATGTTAGGTGAGAAAAATATAAAAAAATGTTTAAAATGTAGAAAAATATCATTGATTTTTCTATAGGAATATGATAAAAAGTGCATATAGCACAAAAAGCATGCGAAAAATGTGAAAAAACAAACAAAATGTACATTGTGTTTTGAGAAGATGCTTTTGTCTATAATAAAACAAATAAATTATGTAAGGGGGTGAATGGATGAAATCAATTGAAACTTAAAATTACTATGAATAGTATAGATGATATAGGATTTGTTGAAATAAAGAAATTTAAAATAGATATTATATCTATCAGAATGATAAAAAATAGAGAAAAGATAATTCAAGTGTTAGAAATGGGGATAGAGATAGAAATAGAATTGACGAGTAAAAATCTGAGAGAAATAAGAAAAATATTACTGGAAATACCAATGAAATATAGAAAAAAAGTGAAGGTTGTAAACAGATGTTTTCAAATGTATAGTGAAACATTAGCGTATAATACTAAAGAAAGCATTATGGATGAGGTTTATTTACTAAAAAAAGCAGGGGATGATATGTCTTTTTGGAAGAAAGAACTTTTTTCATGTGTAGCTCAGCAAGATACGTTTTTACTTATAGATAAAAGTGGAAAATTATATAAATGTCCATTTTATAAAAAAATCAAGCAAAGAGATCGGTAATATTTTTGATACGTTTGAGAGAATATTACAACAAACATTAGCAAGTGACAGTTCAAAAGGTAGTTATGAAAAAAGTGCTAAATGTTTACAGTGTAAAGTGCTTCCATTATGTAATGGTGGATGTTATATAAATAAGAAGAGTACAGAAAATTCGATTTGCAAGAAGGAAGAGTATATAAAAACATTTTGTGATGTAATAGAAAATGGGGAATAAAAAAATGAAGTTACATGATTTTATAATAGAATATACGGAGGAAAGAGGAAAACTATTATATAATCCTTTAACGGAGGCGGTTTTGTTTTTTCCTGAACAGCAGGAAATTAAAGAAGAAAATATGGATCAAGAAGCTATAGCATATCTTAAAGAACATTTTTTTATTAATCAAGGCGATAGTTCTACTAGATTTGGAACGGTAATGTATGACAGAATAAAATATAGTAATAAAAAGATCTCATTGATAATTCATACGAATTATACATGTAATTTAGAGTGTATATATTGTTATCAAAAAGGAATAACTGAAGAAAAACTGGTCATAAATCAGAAAACGATTGAACAATTTCATGCCTTTTTTGAAAGGATAAAGAAAAACAATAATTTAGAAGTGGTAGATTTATGCTTTATTGGAGGAGAACCCCTCCTTTGTTCAAGAGAAGTTCAACAAATATATGATATAGCATGTAAAGTTTTTAAAAATTTAAAAATTACCACATCAATAATTACAAATGGAACTTTGGTGTTAAAAGAGATAGGGCTATTGGATTCTATTCGATTTGATTGTATACAAGTGACGTTGGATGGAGGTGAAATAACTCATAATAAGTTACGACGTAGTAGAGATAAAAATGATAGTTATAGGGGGATTGTGAAAAAGCTATTTGAATTGCAAAAAAGAGGGGATTACAATGTTGTTATCAATTGTAATTTATCACCTCAAAGTGAACAATCAGTAGATGAATTAATAAAAGATTTGCAAGAGCAAAATATAAAATATCCCCTCATTTTTAGCCTTGTTTTCTCTGGAAGCCAAAATAATTGTAAAAATACTGTGATTTCTTCTATAAGACAAGAAAAATCCTGGGTTAATGCACACATACATGCTATGAATTTTGGATATACATTTCAACCGTTCTATCGTAATCCGCATTTTTCATGTGGGCTTTTTAAGGAAAATTCATTTTGTATTGCACCAGATGGGATGATTTATAAATGCATATCAGGAATTTCTTTAGATGAATATAAGGTATGTCATATAAGTGAATATGGAAGTCAGAAATATATTAATCATGTTTCACAATTTACTGAAGCACAAAAACAATGTGAAAAATCAGAGAACGGAGACTGCAAATATAGATTGGTATGCGACGGAGGATGTTTTTTTTAAAATCAACAAGAAGGATGGAGATGTTCTAAAAATCAAATAGCTAATGGAGACTTAAAAGTATTGTATGAAACAGTGTGCAGAGGATGCAGGAAAGGGTAAAATATGATTTATAATATAGAAAAGGTGTCCAAGCAATTCCAGGATTTTGAGGCGTTGTCAAACATTCAAATGCAAATTGAAAGACCGGGGATATATGGCGTTTTGGGACCAAATGGCGCGGGAAAGACTACGTTGTTAAGAACAATGCTTCGCATTTTGACTCCGACAGAAGGGAAGATTTACTATCAGGGAACGGATATTGAGAAGCTGGGGCAGGAGTATTATAAGGAAATCGGAGCGGTTCTGGAAGGCAATAGAAATCTATACTGGTATTTGTCTGCGAGACAGAATCTGAAATATTATGGGCGGCTGATGAATATCCCGGAGAGAGAGATCCAAATCCGGACAGAAAAATTGCTGGAAGTCATGGAACTGTCAGAGCAGGCGGATAAGAAGGTAGGGTATATGTCTAGAGGAATGCAGCAGAAAGTGGCGATCATAGCGGCTCTCCTCCATCAGCCTAATGTATTGTTTCTGGATGAACCGACATTGGGATTAGATATTACAACGAAAAACAGTATGGTCAGAGAAATACGAAATATGGCGGAAAATGGTGCCACTATTTTTCTGACAACACATCAGATAGATGTGCTGGAGCAACTGACAGATACGCTGTTCATTATAGAAAAAGGAAAGATCACATATGAAGGAAAGACAGAAGGTCTGATCAATTTGTATGAGAATACGAGCAACGTGGAAATTGTTGTAAACTGTGCGGAAAATATAGAAGCATATTTGCAAAAGATATTTGCGGACGGAATGTTGCAGATGGAGAGAGAAAATGGACAGTTAAAGATCAGCATATCTGAGGCATCACAGCAACATGTGAATGAACTGATGAAAAAACTGACAGAACGAGAGGCGGATATTTTGTCGGTGGCGAGAAAAAGGCTGTCGCTGGAAGAGGCATTGTTGAAATTTTGGAAGGGGAACAATCATGGGTAGATGTTTGAGAGGATTCAGAGCAGAATTTACAAAATACTGGCTGGAAGTACGC
>JAPFCT010000049.1 GCA_026169575.1 Faecalimonas sp. | reverse complement strand
TGATTACCGATCTCTTCACCGGTTGTGACAAACTTTAATATACAGTCTTTTTTCAGCTTTTTCCCGAGCTCCTGAAGACGATTATCCACGAAAACAAGTACGATGTCATTTTCATACTCGGACTGAAAGTCTTCCGCGATCTTCTCATATGTGGTTCCCGCCTCATACTGGCGGAGAACATTTCCTACCTGAACGGTATACGTCTGTTTTTCCAACTGTTTCCCTTCTTTCTTCCCAGTCACCTACATTTTATGCTACACAACAGAAAACGGATGCCGGACCGGGGCACACAGGATGTCCAGTTCCCCGAATCTCTCTTCCAGAAACGCTTTCATATCTTCTATAAAAATATATTCCAGTCCATAGTGTCCGGCATCAATGATCGTCAGCCCCTGCGCTTCTGCATCAATCCCGGAATGATGATCGATATCTCCGGTGATCAGCACATCTGCCTGCCTGCCAAGCGCCTCGCCAATCACACTTTTTCCGGAACCCGGACAGATTGCTGCCTTCCTGACTGTTCGTTCCAGATCCCCGAATACTTTCACCTGCGGAAGTGCAAACCGTTCCTTGACAAGTGCACAACATTCTCTTACCGTCATCGGATCCGGGAGCATCCCTGTCTGTCCGATCCCTTTTTCCGGATCTCCTGCTGCAGTTACTTCTAATACTTCCACAGACTCCAGTCCCAGCCGCTCCGCGGCAAGTCCGCCCATTCTCAGTACGTCATAATTTGTATGCATCGCATAATAGGAAATATCATGCTGCAAAAGCTGTACAATACGATTCCCAATGAAATCCTGATCTGAAATCTTCTTCAGCCCTCGAAAGATCAGCGGGTGGTGGGTAATGATCAGATCAGCCTTCTTCTCCACCGCATCCCGGATCACTTCCTCTGTCACATCCACTGCAAGATAAACTCTTTTGATCTCCTTGCTGCCGCGGCCGGCAAGCAGACCTACATTATCCCACTCACAGGCATACGAAACCGGATATACTTCTTCGATCTTCTCTGTCAATTCTCTGCAAAGCATCTTTCGCTTCTCCTTTCTCCTGGATTTTCATGATCTTCACACTCTTACCCGCGCGATTTCTGATCACAGACCAGCGTCTTGTCTTCCCACTGTTTCAGCAGTTCTTCCACACATAAGATTTCCTTAGAAAGGCTCTCTCTTCTTCTGAAAATATGTTCCCCGGTCTTTCCATCCAGCTCTCCAAATACCTTCCGCTTCGTTTCCAGTTCTTTTTGCAGAAACTGTTTCAGTACCGGATGTCTCTGCGCCAGAAGGATTTTCCCATAGTTTGCCTCCTCGCACGTCAATCCATATGGATTTCCCGGGCGTACTTTCATCATTGGATAAAACTTGCCATCCTCCAGCACCATATCTTCGTCGAGGATCTCATATCCCCGCTCTGCCAGATAGGTGCGTACTTTGAAAAGTTCTGACTGCGGCTGTAAGATCAGTTCTTTCATACTTTCTGCAACTGCTCTGCTCTCCTCCAGAATCCGGATCGTCAGCGCACCGCCCATTCCTGCAACAATAGCGCAGTCTGCTTCGCCTATTGCCAGTTCTTTCATTCCGTCAGACCTTCTCGTCCCGATCCGTTCTAAAAGACCTGCCGCCGCAATATGCTCCCTCGCACGTGCGAGCGGCCCGGCATTGATATCCATCGCAACCGCGCGCGGACATCTCCCTTCCTGCACAAGCGCAATCGGAATATAGCCATGGTCTGTGCCGATATCTGCCAGTACCATTCCGTCATCTACAAAGTCTGCCACCGCACGCAGCCGCTCTGATAATTCTGCCATCCTCTTTCTTCCTCTCTAGTCCAGATAATCTCTCAGTTTCCGGCTTCTGCTTGGATGACGCAGTTTTCGGAGTGCTTTCGCCTCGATCTGACGGATTCTCTCTCTTGTGACATCAAATTCTTTTCCGACCTCTTCCAGTGTTCTCGCACGTCCGTCATTCATACCGAAACGAAGTCTTAATACCTTCTGTTCTCTGTCTGTCAGCGTGCTGAGTACTTCGTTTAGCTGTTCCTTTAACAGCGTTGCTGCCGCTGCCTCTGCCGGAACCGGGACATTGTCATCCTGGATGAAATCACCGAGATGGCTGTCTTCCTCCTCACCGATCGGTGTCTCCAGAGATACCGGCTCCTGGGAAATCTTGAGAATCTCTCTGACTCTGTCTACCGGCATATCAAGTTCTTTTGCGATCTCCTCCGGAAGCGGCTCTCTTCCCAGTTCCTGAAGCAGCTGTCTGGAAACACGGATCAGCTTATTGATCGTCTCTACCATATGCACCGGGATACGGATCGTTCTCGCCTGGTCTGCGATCGCTCTTGTGATCGCCTGGCGGATCCACCAGGTTGCATATGTGCTGAATTTAAACCCTTTGTTGTAATCGAATTTCTCTACTGCCTTGATCAGTCCGAGATTTCCTTCCTGGATCAGGTCAAGGAACAGCATTCCTCTTCCGACATACCGTTTTGCGATGCTGACAACAAGACGAAGGTTCGCCTCCGCGAGACGCTTCTTCGCATCTTCATCGCCTTCCTCCATCCTTCTTGCAAGCTCGATCTCTTCCTCCGCGCTTAACAGCGGCACTTTTCCGATTTCTTTCAGATACATGCGGACCGGATCTTCAATGCTGATCCCATCCGGCACAGAGAGGTCGATCTTCTCCATGTCCACCTCATCTTCGTCCGTGAGCATGATCTCGATATCATCATCGTCATCATCTCCCTCACCGATCCTCAGGACATCGATATTGCTCGCCTCGAGCGCCTCGAAGACTTTATCCATCTGCTCAGAATCCAGTTCCATATCAGAAAAGAAATCATTGATCTCCTGCAGTTCCAGAATACTTTTCTTCTTTTTCCCAAGTGCAATGAGTTCTTTTACTTTCTCGATCAATTTTAATGTATTTTCTTCCATTCGTGTCTGTCCTCCATAACTTGTTTCTATTTTATCCTTAATTGATGGAAATATGCAGTTTCTGCAGATCCTGCACCGCTCTTTTTCCTTCCATCAGTCGCTGTAATCCCGCAATATCCGTCGGGTCTAAATTTCTTGTGGCCGTCTCGATACTGTTCTCTTTCACACGGATGATCGTCTCTTTGAGTGCTTTCTCCTGCTCGCTTTTTGTCGTCAGTTCCCGGATCTTTGTGTGGAATAAAGATGCCACCTCCCGGTGTTCATCCTCATCGGTAAAATGATTCATGATCTTCGCAGGATTGACTTCTCCCTTCTCATACTGCTCATAGAGCAGCGTGGCAACCGTCCGGTAAAGCTCTGTCGTGAAATCTTCCGGCACGATATAGTTCCGGATCATGCCAAACAATCTCTCATCCTCGATCATCCATGTCAGCAGGATCTTCTGTGACTGGAGCATGCCGTCTTCTTTCTTTTGCTCTTTTGTATGTGTCACCCTCGGCTTTGCCACCGGCGATGCCATCCCTGCCTGTACTGCCGCCTTTGCAACGAGCTTTCGAAGACTGTCATACCCGATGTGATAGGCTTCCGCCACCGCATCAATATAATTGTTGCGCTCGATCTCCTCCTCAAATTGTGCCAGCCGCTTTGCTGCCTCATAGCAGAACTCGGTCTTTCCTTCCGGCGTATGCATATCATACTGCCGCTCAAGCATCTCGAGACTGAACAAAAATCCATTTCTCGCTTTACCGATCCGCTGTTCAAATTCCTCTGCGCCAAGATTCTTGATAAATTCATCCGGATCCTTATAGGGATCCATCCGGATCACCCTGGCAGTAATCCCGGCTTCTTTTAAGATCGGTACGGCGCGAAGCGCTGCCTTTGTACCCGCCTCATCGCTGTCATAAGTCAGATAGACCTCATTGACATACCGCTTGATCAGGGAAGCATGCCCGGCTGTCAGCGCAGTCCCGAGCGAAGCAACCGCATTGGTAAATCCTGCCTGATGCAGAGAGATCACATCCATATATCCCTCACAGATCAGAAAATATGGCTTTCTGGATGTGCGCGCCCGGTTCAGTCCATAGAGATTCCGGCTCTTGTCAAAGATCAGTGTCTCCGGTGAGTTCAGATATTTCGGCTTTCCATCCCCCATGACGCGGCCGCCAAATCCAATGACACGGTTGTTCGCATCCATGATCGGAAACATGACACGGTTCCAGAACTTATCATAGATCCCATGTTTCTCATCGGTATTGATAAGCCCTGCCTGCCGGATCAGATCATCTGAATACCCCTTCGCCCTCAGAAATTTATACAGATCATCACTGTACTTATTGGAATACCCAAGTCCAAACTGTGTGATCGTCGTATCTGTAAGCCCCCGGTCTGTCAGGTAACGGTATGCGTGTTCTCCGTTTTTTCCTTTTAGCTGCGAATAAAAGTACCGCCCGGCAAGCTTGTTCATCTCAAGAAGGGTCTGCTTCAGATTTGCCTTCTCTTTTGCCTCTTTTGAGTACTCCGCCTCCGGGAGTTCCACCCCTGCGCGTTCTGCAAGCATCTTCAGCGCTTCCACAAACGAATAATTCTCATATTCCATAATAAATGTAAAGACATTGCC
>JAPFCT010000019.1 GCA_026169575.1 Faecalimonas sp. | reverse complement strand
CCGTACTTTCGCCTGCTGACGGTTATCCTCAATATAATTCAGCCATTCTAACAATTCATTCATGACAAAATCCCCTTTTCTTTTTATCATACCAGAAAAAGGAGATTTGTTCACAATTTATTTACTCATGCGTTTGTCGTGATTTTGACAGCGCACGCCATCTGTACTTCTTATGATCCATTGTGCTATTCGTCAAATTCTACAAGAAGGTAAAATCCTCTGTCATTTTGCTGGATCTCACGTATGATCCCTTCCTTCGACTGAATTCTCGCATTGCTTCTGTAAATACCGGACATTGCCACCGACGGTTCTACGACGTAACTGTACAGACTTCCGTTGGCACGCTCCGTCACTTTTACTTTCTGTCCTTCCTCCACGAGTCCCTGCCGTTCCATTTTAAATTTTTCCTGTCTCATGATTCTCCTCCTTTTAGATCCAGATCAGTGTTTCAGATTAAATCAGCCGTTTTCTTTCCCATTTTCCGGTCAGATATCTTGCAAATGAAATGATATAGTTTGTCAGCCATCCGAGAGGGACTGCATACCACACTGCCTGCACACCCCAGAGCGGCGCGCAGATAAAGGCGATGCTCACACGGACTGCAAGATTACAGAGATTGGCGAGCGTAAATACAAATACATCCCCCGCTCCTCTTAATACACCGTCTGTTAGCGCTTTCAAACCAATAAAGATAAAGAAATAAGCGATAAAGGACAGATAGTCGATCCCCGTCTGGAATGCGAGTGAACTTTCGTTTCCTCCAACGAACATCGAAATGATCTGATTTTTAAACAAAAGCAGCGTTGCACAGATCACTGCCGCAAATGCAAAAATAATTCCGTATGCCGCCTTGTATCCTTTCCTTACACGATCTGTCTGCCCTGCACCGATGTTCTGTGCAGTAAACGTCGAAATGGCATTTCCCATTGCGATCATCGGGACGATACAGATCGACTCAATCCGCATTCCCGCTGAGTACCCTGCCACAACAGACGATCCAAATCCATTGACAACCGACTGGACAAGCAGCATTCCGATCGATACGATCGACTGCTGGAGGATAGAAGGGATTGCTATTTTTACCATATTTCTTAAAATTTCCACATCGTATTTCTTCGCTTCCCCGCCATCTTCATATTCTCTGAGTCTGCGAAGCAGGATCCAGAAGGAAATGACAGAGGCGATCCCCTGCGCAAACACAGTTGCCACCGCCACTCCTGCAACCCCTTTCTGGAATACGATCACTGCCACAAGATCCAGTACAATATTAAGCACGGTCGAAAACATCAGCAGATACAGCGGGATATTGGATTTTCCCATCGCGTTAAAGATGGATGAAAGCACGTTATACATAAATAAAAAAGGAAGCCCCAGGAAGTAAATATTCAGATACAGCACTGCTTCCTCCAAAATATTTTCCGGCGTCTTTAAAGAAGATAAAATAGCCCGGTTTGCAAACAGTCCAAGCACCGCAAGCGCCACGCTGACTGCAAGAAATGTCAGAAGCGCAGTAGATATCGCCGTCCGCATTTTCGCATGTTCCTTCGCCCCGAGATACTGGGAAATAATGACCGAGGCTCCAACTCCACCGCCAATCGCGATCATAATAAACACAGTCGTCAGAGAATAAGATGCGCCGACTGCCGCAAGTGCATCCTCCCCGACAAATCTTCCGACAATGACAGAGTCTGCCATATTATAAAACTGCTGGAGCAGATTTCCGAGGATCATCGGCACTGCGAAAAATATCAGCGCCCTCCCCGGATGTCCTCCGAGCATATCAAGCTGTTCCATCCGTTTTGTTCTTTTCTGTTCTTTTTCTTTTTGCATCGTTCCTCCTACATGACCAGTTCCGCCTTGCTTCCCCGGTTTGTTTTATGAATATAGATTTTTTTATCAATACGTTTTCTGAGTTCTTCCACATGGGAAATGATCCCGATCAGGCACTCGCCCTGCGACATCTGATTTAATGTGCGGATTGCCTGCTCCAGCGTATCTGCATCCAGCGAGCCAAATCCTTCATCGATGAACATTGTCTCCAGCTTCACTCCGCCATTGTGCTGCTGCACGATATCTGACAGTCCAAGCGCCATCGCTAATGATGCCACAAAGGATTCTCCTCCTGAAAGTGTTCTCACATCTCTGTTTTTCGCAGTCCGGTAATCATAGACAAAGAGATCCAGCCCCCGGTTTCCCGTGTTCTTTTCTCCCCGCTTCAATTCAAACTGCTGCCCCATCATCACGGTCAGACGCTGATTCGCTTGTGCGATGATCTGGTCAAAATAGACTCCCTGGATATAAGTCTCAAATTTATAGTTTCCATTCACTGCCAGATGGATCCTCCGGATCTGTACAAAAGCTTCTTCTGCCTTCCTCAGTTCCTTCTCCAGTCTCTCCAGTTTCCAGATACATCCTGCATTTTTGTCAGTCCGGAGCAGATAGCTTTCATAGCTTTCATGGATCTTTCCGCACGCATCCTTCATCTCTGCCTCTTTTTCTGTCCGTTCTGCATCATTTTCTGTCCCTGCTAAAATTCCTGCACAGAAGAGTTCCTGCGCCTGCTTCTCTATGATCGCCTGCAGATAGGTTTGCTCTTCTTTTGCCGCGCGGAACTGCCCTTCTGTTTTATCAGCCAGTTCTTTTAACTGCATATAGCTTTGCTGTGTTTTTTCTGTATCTTTCCGCATTGTTTCCAATGTCCGGATGCATACAGAAAGCCGCATCTCCAGCGCTTCTTTGGAATCTGTTGTCTGACGCTCCATCACTTCCAGCGCACTTTTTGCAGACAGATACGTTTCCCGCAGCTGTTCTCTTTCTTCCTGCAGTCGTTTTTCTCTTGCCTCCTGCCCTCTCTGCTGCGTTTCGATCAGCTCCAGCCGTTCCATTAGCTTCTTCTGCTCAGACTGCCTGCTTCTCAGTTCTGCCTGCTCAGACTCTAACGTGTGGATCCTGCTTTTCATCTTCTCTTCCAGAATATCCAGATATGCTGCAATCTCGGGAAACGTCTTTTGCTCCCATGGATCCTTTGATAATTCACTCAGCCGCTGCGCCAGATGTTTCTTCTCAGTTTCTGCCTCCGCCTCTTTCCTCTGGATCCGCCCTTGTGTGCGGTCGCAGGCTTCCTTTGCCTGTTCAAACGCATTCTGTGCCTCTTTTACTTCCTCTGCCCCCGGTACTCCGTGGATCTTCCCCGCCGGAGCAGGATGTGAGACAGAGCCACAGACCGGACACGGTCTCCCGTCGATCAGCTCTGCCGCAAAGATTCCCGCCATATGTGCCCGGCTCTTTGTATCCAGTTCGTTATAATGGATCCCCGCTGCATTTTTCCGGCGAAGTTCTTCTAACAGCTGTTTTTGAAGCTGTTTTACTTCGCACTCTTTCCCGCAGATCCCTTGCTGTATCTCTTTGAGTCCTTTTAAAATTTCTCCCTGCGCCTGCCACTGTTCCAGCCGCTGACGGTTCTGCTCCATCCAAAGCGGCAGCCCTTCCCACTGTTTCAACTGCTCTGCAGTCTGTTTTCGCTGTTCCTCCATCTTTTGGGCAGCATGCTGTTCCTGCACAATCTGTGATTCCTTTTGCCTCCAGTCTGCCTCACTTTTTTTGCAGTGTTCCCGGAGCGTCTCCAGCTCTCCATAACGTGCAAGCTGTCTCTGTATCTGCTCCTGCTCAGCAATCCACGGAGTCTGGTCTGCTTTGACCGCTTTCCGGTAAGCTTCCCGGGCAGACTGCACCTGCTCAAGAAGCTTTTCTCTCTCCTTCTGCAAATGTGCACGCACTTCTTCATTTTTCTTCTGACGCTGCTTCTCCTGCCCATATGCCTGCAGCTTCTTTAAGCCTTCACGCACCTCTTCTTCCCTTGTGCGAAACGCAAGCATCGCCGCCTCATCCACATGGTGCAGCCTCCTCAGATCACAGAGGATCTTCTCCAGCTGTTCCAGCTTTCTCTCCTCCACATTGATCCTCAGCCGGCTCCACTCTTCCTGGTCCGAAAGCCGGATCTCCCCAAACTGCTCTTCGGTCCTCTGCCGGATACTTTCATAGATCCGTTTTCGTTCAAGATACGTCGCTGAAATCTTCTCCTGCAGATCAAAGAAGATCTGTGTATTAAAAATCGTCCGGAAAATCTTTTCCCGCTCTTTTGTCTCCGCGTGCAAAAGCTTTAAAAAATCTCCCTGCGCGAGCATTGCGATCTGACGGAACTGCTCCAGCGAGATTCCAAGCAGTTCCCGGATCTTTCCCGGAAATACTACTGTTCCGCCCTTCGTCTCCCCATCGATATCTTTTGCAGTTTTTAATCTTGTCCCATCCGGGAGCAGCATTTCTACCGAAGCAGCGGTTTTTGTCGCATAGCCATCCCGGAAATATGCCGGGGAGCGTGTGATCGTATACCGTTCTTTCTGATGTTCAAACGTCAGACTTACATACGTCTTATTCTTTGCATCTGCATAATCACTCCGCAGCATCTCGGGCTTCCGCCTTTTATTTCCGCTGCTCGTCTCCCCGTAGAGTGCGTAGGAGATCGCATCAAAAATCGTCGTCTTTCCCGCACCGGTATCCCCCGTGATCAGAACAAGCCCATTGGTACCAAATTGTTCAAATGGGATCGTCGTCTCATCCAGATACGTTCCAAATGCATTCATCGTCAATGTGATCGGCCTCATTATCTGCCCTCCCCTCCTTCCGAAAGTTCTCTCATCATCCGTTCTACAAGCTGTCTGTCTTCTTCCTCCAGTTTCTGTCCGCTCCGCTCCTCAAAAAATTCTGCAAACAGCTCCAGCGGAGCGCGTTCAGCGATCTGTTCTGCATTTGCAAGTCCCGCCAGCGCCGCCCGCTTTCTTCCTTCAAATTCTATAGTCAGCAGATTCGGATATCTGCCCCGGAGTTTTGGCACAACATCTACCTGGTCTTCCCCGTCCGTCAGCACTGCCTTCACATAATCCTCACTGCTCTCTCCGGAAAGAACTTCCTGCAGCGAGCCACAGACCGTGCGGAGCGCGTGGCGCGGATGGATTGCAAATGTATCGACCGAAATCTCTTTTTCCTGCCCGATCGTGATCATCGTCACTGATTTTTTCCCTTCATTTTTATCAAAAGAATAGGGAAATAATGTCCCGCAATACCGTACTGCCTCCCGCTTTACTTTCTGTGCCCGGTGAAGATGACCGAGCGCCACATAATCAAACATGGAAAATGCATCTGCGCCGATATTGTCGATTCCTCCGACCATGACTGTCTCTGACTCCGAAGAAACCGCTCCGGTAATAAATTGATGCGCCACTAAAATATTCACTTCCGTCTCGTCTATCACGGTATGAGAAAGAACTGTCCGCACCGCCTGATCATAACTGCTGATCTCTTCTTCCGGGTAGTAAGGCCGCACATCAAACGGTCTTATATAAGGAAGCAAATAAACAGAAACTGTCTGTTCCTTGTCCTTTAACTTTATCGCTTCCAGCTTTCCATCAAAAATTCCTTTGATAAAAACGTTCTGCTTCTGTAAGATCTGACTTGCAAAATGGATCCGCTCGGAAGAGTCGTGATTGCCGCTGATCAGAAAGACCGAAAGTCCTCTCTCTGCCAGTTTACTTAAAAATGTATCAAATACTTTTACGGCCTCCGCGGATGGCACTGCCTTATCATAGACATCTCCCGCGATCAGGATCCCGTCCGGCATATGAAGATCCGCAAGTGCAAGCACCTGCTCCAGAACAAATTTCTGCTCCTCCAAAAGATTCACCTCATGGAGGATCTTCCCGATATGTAAATCTGATATATGAAATAATTTCATCTGTCTTCACTCCATTTTTCCCATTGTTCTTTTACCACACCTTATTATATTGGATTTTTCCCGCCGTTACAACTCCTCTCTTTTTCTCTTTATCTGATTTCTTTTTTGCAGTTTCTCCCTTTTTATGCACCCGTTTTCTGCCTCCCATCCTTTTTTCTGTACACTTATTTATAATCTCTGCTTATGATCTCTCTTTAAAAATAATTATCCATTTCCCGGCTTCCCCCTTTGCTTTCCTTTCTGAATCGTGCTAAACTTATTCTGTCAATGAAACATATTTGAAATTTATGCATAGAAAAGGAGACGAACATATGGGAGGATTTTTTGGTGTTGCCGCAAAATCAAACTGTACACTTGATTTGTTCTACGGTGTCGACTACCACTCACATTTAGGAACACGACGAGGAGGCATGGCTACTTTTGGTCCAAATGGCTTCAGCAGAGCCATTCACAATATCGAGAACTCACCGTTCCGTACAAAATTTGAACGAGATGTAGAAGAATTGCAGGGAAATTTAGGAATCGGCTGTATCTCTGATTTTGAACCGCAGCCACTTCTGATCCAGTCCCATCTCGGAAGCTTTGCGATCACAACGGTCGGCAAGATTAACAATATGGACGAACTTTTAGATAAGGTTTACGCACATGGACATACACATTTCCAGGAAATGAGCGGAGGACAGATCAATGCAACAGAACTGATTGCTTCCCTGATCTGCCAGAAAGACTCTCTCGTAGAAGGGATCCAGTATGTGCAGGAGATCGTGGATGGTTCCATGACACTGCTTCTGATGACAAAAGACGGTCTGTATGCCGCAAGGGACAGACGCGGGCGCACTCCACTTGTGATCGGTCACAAAAAAGATGCCTACTGTGTCTCCTTTGAAAGTTTTGCCTATATCAATCTTGGATACAGTGATTATAAGGAACTGGGGCCTGCCGAAATCGTCTATATCACACCGGACGGCGTCGAGACTGTCAGTGAACCGAAAGAAGATATGAAGATCTGTTCTTTCCTCTGGGTTTACTATGGCTATCCGACTTCTTCCTATGAGGGTGTAAATGTAGAAGAGATGCGCTACAAATGTGGCGGAATGCTCGCAAAACGCGATGCGCTCGATGACGTCCGCCCGGATGTCGTTGCCGGTGTCCCGGATTCCGGAATCGCCCATGCCATCGGTTATGCAAACGAGTCCGGCATCCCATTTGCCCGTCCGTTTATCAAATACACACCGACCTGGCCGCGTTCTTTCATGCCGCAGAATCAGGAACAGCGCAATCTGATCGCCCGCATGAAACTGATCCCGGTACAGTCTCTGATTGAAGATAAGAGCCTTCTTCTGATCGATGACTCGATCGTGCGCGGAAAACAGCCTCGTGGGACGACAGAATTGCTCTATAGCAGCGGCGCAAAGGAGGTCCACGTACGTCCGGCCTGCCCTCCACTGCTATTCGGCTGTAAATATTTGAATTTCTCCCGCTCAAAATCCGAGCTGGATCTGATCACAAGACGTGTGATCCAGGAGAAAGAAGGCGATGACGCACAGAAATATTTAAGCGAATACGCCGATCCAAACAGCCAGCGTTACGCTGACATGCTGGAGGCGATCCGCAAAGAGCAGAACTTTACCACACTCCGCTACCACAGACTCGATGACCTTATTGCATCCATCGGTCTGTCCCCTTGCAAAGTATGTACTTACTGCTT
>JAPFCT010000004.1 GCA_026169575.1 Faecalimonas sp. | reverse complement strand
TTTCAAAAAAGTCTGAAAAAATGGATAATGCTCCCTATTTGCTACTTGCAGGCTCCCTTACGATGAGCCTGCAGTAATATCAGATTTCTTCTCCTGCTATCCCCACTACATTTTAATTTCTTTTGTAGCAATTTTTGCTGCAAAGTATGGATCATGCTCAATCAACAGCATGGTCGGCTGATAGCTTAAGATCAGATTTTCCAGCTGGATCCTGGTGAACAGATCTACGAAGTTCATCGGCTCATCCCAGATATAGAGGTCTGCCTGCTCGCACAGACTGGCAGCCAGAAGTACTTTCTTCCGTTGTCCGTCTGAGAACTCCTCCAGTCTTTTCTCAAACTGTTTCCGCTCAAATCCCATCTGCCATAGGACGCTGATCAGCGTCGTCAGATCGATCCCTCTTTTTTCCGCCAGTTCTTTTAAACTGCCGGTATACAGATGAAACTCCTGCGGAACGTATGAAATAGAAATTCCACCTTTCACTACAAGTTCTCCGCTTAAATTTTTTCTTTCCCCCAGAATCGCTTTTAAAATGCTCGTCTTTCCGGATCCGTTTTTTCCGGACAGCAGTACCCGCTCTCCACTTTCCACTGTAAATGATATATTCTCACAGACTACCTTATCGCCATACGCAATGTTCAGTTTATCTGCCCACAGATACGTTCCTTTCTGTCTCTCGGGAAGAAACAGTTTCAGTTCATGCTCTGTTTGCACATCTTTTAACAGTTCTTTCTTCTCTTCGATCTGCCGCAGCGTCCTTCTTTCCAGATTCTTTTTACGCTTTTCCATCCTTCTTGCTTTCTCGCCGATATAGCAGCGGGAATCTTTCCATCGGTCTTCCTCGATCGGGTTAAACCCGATTTTTTCCCCCTCTACTTTCTCTGCCCACCTTGCCGATTCTCTTGCGGATTGTTGAAGACGACTGATCTCTTTTCTCAGCTTACTGTCCTGTTCCAGTTCAAATTGATCCCGGTTCTTTTTATTCTCATACCAGCTGCTGAAATTGCCTTTGCATACTTCAATGCTGCTGCGGTTGATCGCTAAAATATGATCCACACATGCATCCAGTACATCCCGCTCATGGGAGACCAGAATAAAACATTTCTTACGCTGCAGATATTTTTTTACGATTTCCCGCGACTGTTCATCTAAATTGTTGGTCGGCTCATCCAGCAGCAGATAGTGATCATTCCCTGCAAAGAGAACTGCCAGCAGCATCCGGGTCCGCTCGCCGGGACTTAAAGTCTCCCACCGCTGATAGAGAAACGATTCTTCCATCTCCAGCTCATGCAATTCCCGGATCGCCTTCCACAATTCATAATCCGGATCTTGTTCTTCCAGAACTGTCACTGCCAGTTCTCCGCCGTTTTTTACCGGCAGGATTCCCGGACAATATCTCACCGGAACCGGATTTTGTATCTGCCCGCTATACTCATATGCTCCCTGAAGCAGTTTTAAAAACGTTGTTTTCCCTTTCCCGTTTCCGCCGACGATTCCCAGTTTCCACTCCGTATCCAGATGAAAGGATACCTTTTCAAAGACAAAATCACTGCTTCCCGGATAGGAAAAACTTAAATTCTTCACTTCGATCAACGACATAGAACTCCCTCCCCTTTTTACTTTTTATTTCTGATAATGCTTTGCCTGCGCATTCCACAGTTGTGCATACAGCTTCTGCTCTTTTAAGAGCGCTTCATGACTGCCTCTCTCCACAATTTCTCCGTAATCAAATACGATAATATCGTCGCAGAATCTGCAGCTGCTCATTCTGTGAGTGATAAAAATACTTGTCTTGTCCTTTACCATTTCATCAAACTGCCTGTAAATCTCATATTCACTGAGCGGATCCAACGCCGCAGTCGGCTCATCCAGGATCATGATCGCCGCGTCTTTATAGAGTGCCCGCGCAATCGCCAGTTTCTGCCTTTCTCCTCCGCTGGCACCGGATCCTTCCTCACTGTCCGCAGCCAGAACCGTCTGCAATTTCTTTGGCATCTGCTCCACAGCCTGAGCTGCTCCCGCTTTTCTCAGACAATCCCAGACTCTGTCTTCTTCCCAGCTGTTGGAGGCTGCAATATTTTCTCCCACCGGAAACGCAAACAGTTCAAAATCCTGGAAGACAACACCAAATAAGTTCAAATACGCTCCCGGATCGTATTCCCGGATATCTGTCCCATTTAAGGTGATCGTCCCTTCTGTCGGCTGATACAGACCGCAGAGCAGTTTGATAAAGGTCGATTTACCTGCTCCGTTTTTCCCCACAACCGCGGTTTTCTTATTGGCATCGATTTTACAGTGGATATGTTTCAGCACCGGAATCTCACTACCTGGATAATGAAAACTTACATCATGAAACTCAATTTCACAAGACTGTTCTGTCCCCGATGGAATCGGAAGCATGCCTCCTTTTCGCTCTTCCTCCATCTCCATAAAATCAATCAGTCCCTGAAGAAACTCACATTTTCTTGCAATCTCTCCGTTTGTCCAGATGATCGTTGTCATATCATTCATAAATCTCGTCATCGCTCCGGCATACTGACTGAAAGATCCGACACTGATCGCCTTTCCTCCGATTTTTATCAAGATCAATGTATAAGAATAGAGCGTAAACAGCATACTGATTGCCTGCCCAGTCAGTTCCTGCTTTCTCCTTACCGTGCGCATTCTCTTATATAACCCCGAGGATTCTTTTAGAAACCCATTGAAATTATCCAGAAGCATCTCCTTCATCTGATACAGATGGGACACTTTGTTCGCCTCCGGATTCCCATAAATCCGGTCCATATAGTAGGAAAGTCCTTCCTCCGCATCCCCATGCTCCGAATAGATCTCATTCTGCTGTTTCAAGAGCCGTCTGCTGGAAGTGATGGTCGCCTTCATGACCAGACACACCGCGGTCAGAAAACTGCCCGCCGCTATCACTACACTGCCCCTGCTCATCTCTCCTTTTGCAAAACACATAGAAATGACCATACCGACTGCGGTCACTACAGAAACCGCGCAGGTAAAAAGCTGCTGATAAAGGTACAGTACTTCTTCCAGACCACCATACATGTCGATAGTCCGCTCTGCCAGATAGATCTTTTTTGTCACTTCCGGATTTTCAAACTGCTCAAAGCTCATAGACAGCGCCTTTTTCCGCATACAGATTTTCAGATCCGTATACAACATCTGATATTTCACCGCCATTGCTTTTGACAGATGGTTCTGCAGCAGTCCGCAGAACAAGCTAAGCAGGATCAATACTACCGAATGTACTGCTGCCAGATCCCATGCCTGCGCAAGCAGATCATCGATGATCTTTGCCGAAAAGATTAACCCGGCATAAAACGAAAAGGACTCCAGAAGCGCCGAACTGGCTGAAACCGCTATGGCTCTGTGGTCCAGCTTCTGTAACATCTTCAGAAGATAAACACCCGTTTTGTGAAACTTTAATTCTTCAAACATGGATTGTGGCCCTCCTTCCGGTAGTATTTTGCCTGCACCTCATACATCTTCGCATAAGCACCGTTTTGTTTCATCAGTTCTTCGTGTGTGCCCTCTTCCATGACTTTCCCGTGATCAAACAGCAGAATCCGGTCACAAAATCTGGTGGAACTTAGCCGGTGTGAAATGAAGATACTCGTCTTTCCTTCTGTGAGCATACTGTATTTCTGATACAGCTCATTCTCTGCAACGGGATCCAGCGCCGCGGTCGGCTCATCCAGGATCACAACCGGTGCATTCTTATAAAGTGTCCGCGCGAGCATCAATTTCTGCATCTGCCCTCCGGACAGACTGATCCCTTCCGGATCCAGCGCCTTTGTCATACTGGTCTGTTCTGCCTTTGGCAGTTCCCGCACAAACTCCCACAAACCTGCCATTGCAAGCGTTTCTTTTACTTTTTCTGTATCCTGCTTTCCCTTTGGCACCCCTGCCACATTGTCCGCGATCGCCGCCGCAAACGCAAATACTTCCTGAAATACAGCTGCAATTTCCGCAAAATAACGTTCCCGCCCGATGTTGCTGATGTCCGTCCCATCCAGAAGAATCCTTCCTTCGGTCGGCTGGTAAAGTCCCAGGATCAATTTCACCACAGTACTCTTCCCTGCTCCGTTGATCCCCACCAGCGCCAGCTTCTCTCCACTGTAGATCGTAAGATTCAGATCATGGATGCACGCTTTCTTTGCGCCCGGATACCGGAAGCTAACATGCTCAAACACGATCGTATGCGGTTTTCCCGGATTTGGCACTTCTTCTGTCCCTCCCGTGCTCTCTTTGCCATAGCTTAAAAATTCACGGAACTGTCCTACGATCGTGTTGTTTCGCATCAGCTCTTTTAAATTGTCAAACAGCCTCATGATCCAGCCGTTAAACCCTGCTGCGATCCCGATATTGATAATAAATTGTTCCACCGTCATCTTTCCCTGATACATCATCCAGAGAAACGCCCCATATACAAGAGCATCCCGCATAAATGCCAGAATCCGCTCCAGATGGTCAAACAGTAAGTAATATATTGCACTTTTGTTCTGCAGTTTCAGCGCTTTTTTCCGCAGTGTGTCAAATTCCTCCAACAGCCACTTCTGCATCCGGTAAATACGGATATCTTTTGCTCCCTTCTGATCCAGCGCTGTCTGATACAGATATTGCAGTCTTGTATATACCTCACTTAACTTTTCCTGCACAAAAGCATCCTTTTTTCCAGTCACTGTACTTGCAAAGATCCCAAGAAAGGTAAATAGAAGCAGAAAAAGGATAAACACCGGACTGGTGGCGCCGATCACCACCGCATAAGTCACGATCCCAAGAAGATTCATACACAGTTCCACAAACTGCTTTAAAAACATTTCCACCCCGTTTTCATTTCCTTCATAGACCGCTCTTCTCGCTTTTTCAAACTGCCTCTGGCCCTCCGGACTCTCGCAAAGAGCATACGGGATTTCCAGCGCTTTCTTCATCAGACGGCTTCCCTGCTGATTCCGGAACAGAAACAAAATCTGCTCATACATCCGCATTGCATATGTATCTGCCATCTGCAGCAGAAGGATTCCCGCAATCAGAAGCACCAGTTTTCCAACAGCAAATCCCAGATCTGCGCCCTTTGTCATCAGCCCTGCCACATAGCCCGGAAATACCGCAAACAGCAGCGGACATAATACTCCCAGCACAATATGGACAAAGGAGTATCCATAAACACTTTGAAACCGCTCTTCAGTTAATAAATGCAGGGAAAATTTCAGATTTTTGAATAGACTATATTTCTTCATGCTGCCTCCACGTGTTGTAATACTAGTAGTAACGAACTTCTTTTTCTTCTTTCAAATTACGGTTATCTGTTTTTTACATTTGCAACATCTCCTTCTTCTTTCTATGATGCATTATTTTTACTATTTTTTCAACATATTTTTGTCTTTTTATAGATATTTTCAACAATCCACCACCCGATTTTGCACAAGGTATCTTTTTTATTTCACTGTATTCCGAAAACTTTGCTATCGAATAAGAAAATCAAATTACCGGTACCAATTTCTTGTTAAAAATGCTATAATATTGAAAGCTTTTCCATGGGAGATTATATATTTTTCTATTTTTAACAAACTTATTTATGGAACAACAGCGTTCCTGCTGCTACTTCATACAAACCTACTGTTGAAAGGAGTTTATCACAATGTTCAAATTTTTTAAAAAACATCCAAAAACTTTATGGATCTCTATGCAGGATGTTCTTGCCATCATCAAGAGTGACTATGACAAGTCCTGGCCATTTGAACTCATTGAATTCCGCTATGGAGGCACGACACACCGCATGGGCGCCTGCGTGGAAGATTTAGAAGAAAAATTCCATGATAACATCAAACAAGAAGAAATCCGTTTCGTGTTCGATGACCAGACGTACACTTCTTTTGATGAATTTGTAAACTCTGTCTATGTGGACGGAATTCCGATTGCCGATGTGCTCGGTCCGATCGAAGTCCTGCAGGCGGGAATCGTCAACGGAGAAGCGATGTTAAGTTCCCCATGGGGTGAAACAAGACTTAGC
>JAPFCT010000275.1 GCA_026169575.1 Faecalimonas sp. | reverse complement strand
TCCTCACAGTGATCTGGACGACGATCGGATACGGACTGGCAGTCGGATTGTTTTTCCTTGTGAATCTGGAGAAGATCTTTGAGGGACTGACGCTTGCAAGATTCTTTCTGCTTGGAGTGCTGGTCGTTATCGGATATATTGCTGTGCTGATCATTTATGGGATGATAGCAGGAAGCTACTATAAGAGAAAACATAATGAGGCAAAATTAAGAGTAAAGAGATATTACAGAAATTTATCGCGCCTGAGTAAGATGTATAAAAAGGAGAATATGTAGATGAATAGTTTATACGTGTGGAAAGAAGAGATGCAGAAATTATATGCGCGGTATGCAAAGTATATCGATAAAGTACTTCAGCTGATCCTCGGAATTCTTGTATTTGGGATGATCAATTCCAGGATCGGGTATATGGAACTGGCGGCAGCTGACTATGTGACGGCAGGACTGGCGGTCTTATTTACATTTTTGCCTCCGGTTTGCATGGCCGTGGCGGCAGCCGTTCTGGTATTACTGCATATGTTTTCGCTTTCACTGGCAGTATTTGCCGTGACTGCGGCGATATTTTTAATGATGTTTATCTTCTATTTCCGGTTTGCGCCGGGGACAGCGATGATCCTCTTAATGACACCGCTGGCATTTCTGTTTAAGATCCCATATGTGATCCCGGTTATCTACGGTCTGATCGGGACACCGGTCTATCTTGTGCCGGTGGCATGTGGAACGATCGTTTATTTTATGTTACACCTTGTGTCAGGTTCTGCAACCGCATTCAAAGGCGGAGCAGGAGCCGAGGGAATGCTGCAGGCAGTGACGGAATTTACAAAGCAGGTATTCACAAATAAAGAGATGTTGATCTTTGTGCTGGCATTTTCTGTGAGTCTGCTGATCGTATATGCGATCCGCAGAAGTTCGTTTGACTATGCATGGAAAGTGGCGATCGCTGTCGGGATCATTTCCAATATCGTACTCGTTGTGAGCGGTGAACTTGTCTTTGATGTACATATTCCTTATGGTTCTATGATCGGGGGCAACGTGGTGGCTGCTCTGGTAGCTGTCGTACTGGAGTTTTTTGTGTTTACCGTGGACTATTCGCGGACAGAGCGGATCCAGTTCGAGGATGACGAATATTATTATTACATCAAGGCGGTTCCGAAGATTTCAGTGCCGGCAATGGAGAAAACAATAAAAAAGATTAACGAGAGACAGGAGACAACAACGATTTCAAAAGAAGAAATCCAAGAAGAGGAAGAACGAACAGCAGACAGTCAGGGCAATATAGAAGAAGTGAACCTGCAGAAAATGATAGAGCATGAATTAGAAAAATAGTATAGAAATTCAGCCTGGGAGGTGAAAAAATGAAAGAACAGATAGAAAGGATTTTTGAAAAATATATTTCAGCATGGTATATGCCTGAGATTAAGGCAGTAGATATTATTGAAATTATAATTATTGCCATACTTGTATATGAAATAATGGTATGGATTAAAAATACGAAAGCATGGATGCTGCTGAAAGGAATGCTGGTACTCTGTGTTTTCATTTTTATTGCCGCGATTCTTGAAATGAATACTGTTTTATTTCTTGCGGGACATGCAATTGACGTGCTTGCAATGGCGGCGGTCGTTGTATTTCAGCCGGAACTCAGAAGGGCGCTGGAAAAGCTGGGGGAAAGAAATATATTGTCCTCAGTAGTTCCGATCGATAAAAAAAGAGAAAATGTGCGGTTTAGTACGGAGACGATTGATGGGATAGTCCGGGCATGTTTTGAAATGGGAAAGGTAAAAACGGGTGCGCTGATTGTTGTGGAAAGAGCAATTAAGCTTACGGAATACGAGAGTACGGGGATTCGCCTGGATTGTCTCGTATCCAGTCAGGTACTGATTAATATTTTTGAGCACAACACTCCGCTGCATGATGGGGCAATCATTATAAGAGGAGACCGGATTGTGTCAGCAACCTGTTATCTGCCGCTTTCAGATAATATGAGTCTGAGCAAAGAACTGGGAACAAGGCACAGGGCGGCAGTGGGAATGAGTGAAGTGAGTGATGCCCTGATTATTGCTGTATCAGAGGAGACGGGGGCTGTATCAGTTGCAATGGGTGGAAGACTGGAGCGAAATGTACAACCTGAAAGACTGACGGAGCGCCTGATCGATGTCCAGGATCGAACAGTGGAAAGAAAGAGATTCAGATTATGGAAAGGAAGTCGGAAAGATGAGGGAAAGACTGATAAATAATATCGGGCTAAAAGTAATTGCTTTACTTTTTTCAGCTATTCTGTGGTTCGTTGTTATGAATGTAGAAGATCCGGTGGACTCAGAAACATTTAAGGGAGTATCGGTCCGGATACGCAATGATGATATTATCACATCAAAAGGAAAAACCTATTCCGTATCAGGAGATCAGAGTGTGGCAGTAACTGTCAAGGCAAAAAAATCTATTCTGACCAATTTAAAAGAGCATCCGGAAAAAATCACCGCATATGCAGATATGCAGAATTTAGAGAGCAGGGCACTGATTCCTGTGGAAGTAAATATCAACGGTTATGAGGGTGATTATGAAGAAGCGTATACAGATCCAAGAAACCTGGAAGTGGAGGTTGAAAATTATCTGTCAAAAAGATTTCCGATTGTAGCAGAGACAAGGGGAACGGTAAGAGATGGGTACGTTCTTGGACCAGTCACACCGGATCCGGCATACATTACAATTCAGGGAGGAGTCAGCGCGATTAATCAGATTAGTAAAGTTGTGGCAAAAGCGGATGTATCAGGGATGTCAAATGACGGAACGGTGCCGGCAGAACTGATTCTGTATGACGCAGGAGGAGGAGTGATTGACCAGTTTCAGTTTGAGACAAATCTTGGGGACAAAGGAGTGTCGGTCAATGTGGAAATGCTGGATACAAAAAATATTAAGCTGGACGTTCTGTATCAGGATAAAATTGCCGAAAATTATTTTGTGGAAGAGGCCATTGTAGAGCCGGCGGAGATACAGATTGCAGGAAGACCGGATGTGCTGAAAGAGATAGACAAAATTACGGTTCCATCGGAGGCTCTGGAAGTAGATGAGATCAATGAGAGAACAGAAGTGGGAATTGATCTGACACCGTATCTGCCGGAAAATACAAAACTGGTGGATGAAAGCCAGAGGAATATTGCGGTAACTATTTCTGTCAGTGAAGGTGGGACAAGGCGGATTCATGTGCCGGTGTCTTCTGTGATTCCAAGAGAACTGGAGGAGGGGCTGAAGGTTAGTATTGATTCAGAACAGATTGAACTGGTATTCACAGGTACGGAAGAAAATCTGGCAAAGCTGGATGTAGATAAGATTAATGTTTATGTTGATCTGAAAGATTTTAAGCAGCCTGGGAAATATCAGGTTATTCCGGTTGTAGAGGGGTACGGAGACTGTCAGTATAAGGGAGAAAAAATAAATATTACAATAGAAAAGAAGAAATAAGGTGGTAGAAAAATGATAAGGCAGACGGTAAAAATTAAAAATCCAACGGGGCTTCATTTAAGTCCTGCCGGACTTTTATGTAAGGTAGCAATGCAGTTTGAGAGTAAAATTACATTTCAGACAAGAAATTCAAATGGAAATGCAAAAAGTGTTTTAAGTATTTTAGGGGCTTGCGTGAAAACTGGAGATGATGTAGAATTTATATTCGAGGGTGAAGATGAAGAAGAGGCAGCCCGGGAAATAATTGGAATGATTGAGAATGGTTTAGGGGAATAAAAGAAAAATAGTCGAGCATTGATCTCGACTATTTTTGCAGAAAAAAGGAGAAAGAAAAATGAGCAAAGCAACATTGGTAATTATGGCGGCAGGCATTGGGAGCAGATTTGGCGGAGGTATCAAACAGTTGGAACCGGTAGGGCCAAATGGAGAGATCATTATGGATTATTCAATCGCAGATGCAAGGGAAGCAGGGTTTGACAAAGTTGTATTTGTGATCCGCAAAGATCTGGAAAAAGATTTCAGAGAAGTAATCGGGAACCGGATCGAGAAAGTGATCGAAGTAGCATATGCATATCAGGAGCGGAATGACATTCCTCAAAAATACAGAGAGAAATTTGCACAGAGGATAAAGCCATGGGGAACCGGTCAGGCAATCCTTTGCTGTAAAGATGTAGTAAAAGAACCGTTTCTTGTGATCAATGCAGATGATTATTATGGAAAAGAAGCTTACACAGAAGCTTTTCAATATCTGACAGAGCAGAAGAAAATGTCCGCGAAACAGCAGATCTGCATGGTAGGATTTGTTCTTAAAAATACGTTGAGTGAAAATGGCGGTGTGACAAGAGGAATCTGCAAAGTAGATGACGAAGGAATGCTGACAGATATTGTGGAGACACATCAGATCGAGATGGTGCCGGAGGGCGCTGCAGTTCGTACAGATGGGGGAATGAAGCCAATCGACATGGAATCCCCGGTGTCAATGAATATGTGGGGACTGACTCCGGAATTTTTCCATATTTTAGAAAATGGATTTGAAGAATTTCTTTCTGAGATCGCAGAAGGTGATCTGAAAGCAGAGTACCTGCTTCCAACAATCATCGGAGATCTGTTAAAAGATGAAAAAGTGGATGTAAAAGTTTTAAAATCGCATGACAAGTGGTTTGGGGTTACCTACAAAGAAGACAAAGAAGCTGTTGTAGAAGCTGTCAGAAAACTTGTGGATGAGGGTGTTTATCCGGAAAAATTATTCGGATAGTGCTGGTAGTCAGAATGGAAAAACAGAAAAGTAATGCAGAATAAAATGGAAAAAATCGTAAAAAGTATAAAAAACATCAGAATTATAAAAATAGGGCAAAAAATTGTTTTGGCGGTTGTCAGTATTCTGGTAATTTTGTTAAGCGGAATCGGAATTGTATTGTTTAATGCATCCAGATGGGTGATGGATACATGGGGACTGATTACCTTCGATGAAATTATTTTCCATCTGAAAGTACCGATGGAAGGGACCAACACAGATATGATTTTTGATTTCATGAATCAGTGTCTTCCAGCAGCGATTCTTGTCATGTTGCTGGAAATGGCAATTTTTACTGCGGTCAGGAAGAAAAGAAAACGATATGCTGCAGTTTGTGCAGCAGGAATTGCAGGGGCAGTTGTTCTGTCAGTCAGCGCGGCGGATTACCTCTGGGTAAATCTTGACATCGGAACTTATCTGGAAACACAGGGAAAAGATTCTACGTTTATCCAGGACAATTATGTAGATGCAAAAAATACCGAGATTATTTTCCCGGAACAGAAGAGAAATCTGATCTATATTTTCCTGGAATCGACAGAAGCAACCTTTATGGGAAAAGAAGACGGAGGCGCCTTTGATCAGAATGTAATTCCGGAACTGACAGAGATCGCCAGAAATAATATCAGCTTTTCCAATTCGGAACTGCTGGCAGGAGGTGCATATCCGGCATTTGGCTCTACGTGGACGATGGGAGGAATGTTTGCACAGACGTCTGGACTTCCCCTGAAGATTCCGATCGATGGAAATGCAATGTCTGAGCAGGATCTCTTTATGCCGGCAGTTACAAGTCTCGGGGATATCCTGGCAGAGCAGGGATATCATCAGTCACTTTTGATCGGATCGGATGCAGAGTTTGGAGGAAGAAAGAATTATTTTGAGCAGCATGGAAATTATGAGATGCTTGACTATGGATGGGCGAATGCAACTGGAAAGATCCCGCCGGATTACCGGGTATGGTGGGGATATGAAGATCAGAAACTGTTTGATATCGCAAAAGAAAAGCTGACAGAGATTTCGATGACCGGGCAGCCGTTCAATTTTACAATGCTGACGGTAGACACTCATTTTGAAGATGGGTATTATTGTGAAAAATGTCAGCCAATGACAGATAACCAGTATGCGAATGTGTACTTGTGTGCGAGTCATCAGCTGCAGGAATTTCTTACATGGATCCAGCAGCAGAGTTTTTATCCAAACACAACGATCATTTTGTCAGGAGATCATCTTACAATGGACAGTGATTTTTGTCTGAATATTGATCCTTCCTATCAGAGGACGGTCTACAATGCGTTTATCAATCCGGCGGTGATGCCGGTCCAGACAAAAAACAGACAGTTTACGACAATGGACATGTTCCCGTCTACACTTGCAAGCATGGGTGTGACGATCCAGGGAGAGCGGCTTGGACTTGGAACGAATCTGTTCTCAGCAGAGCCGACACTGGCAGAGCAGTATGGAATTGAAACAGTGGATGAAGAACTGGTAAAAGAATCGAAGTTTTTTGATAATTTTGTCAGTGATATCAAAATGGAGGGAGAAGAATAATTTATGAGA
Organism: Faecalimonas sp.; assembly: GCA_026169575.1. The sequence continues at coordinate 3,364 of JAPFCT010000275.1, read as the reverse complement.
AGTACAGTAAGAACACAGAGAAAAACAGTGGAAAAAATAATCGCTTTGCTGTGCATGACACTGGCAGTGTTTATTTGTGGAATGTCTGTAAAGGCAGCAGAACCGGAAGAAGTTGAGTATGTATATCTGGATGAGGATGTTGTGGGGATGTCAGGTTTACAGAATATCGTTGTCGGTTTTCAAAATGAGGAAATGACAATTGGCGGAGCCAGGTTATTCTATCAGACCGAATCCGGAATTGCCGGTGAGATGGAAGCAGCACAGATTTTAAACAATACAGTTCTCTTCCAGAAGCAGGGAATGGAAGAAACCGGAACGTATCAGATTACGGGAATTACGTATATAGATGGAACAGGTGAGGAGCAGACAATTCTGTTTGAAGAAAAAGGAATTACAGCTTCTTTCCAGGCAGTGCCGGATGAGGCATTGTCAGTACCGGAGTCAGATGCCCGGGTGGAAGCCTATTCTATGAATGATGGTAATCAGATGGTGCAGTCAGGAGCAGAAACAGCGGAGGCCGCAATCTCAGAAACACTGGATGAGGCGGGAGTCACTGAGGCAGCTGCCCTGAATGCACGAGGTGGAGAGAGAAAAGAAGTAGTTGTTGCAATCGGTGCAGGTCATGATGCAAATCATCCGGGAGCATCTGCAAATGGATTGCGGGAAGAAGTGCTGACATTGAAAGTGGCAAGATACTGTCAGCAGGAGTTATCACAGTACAGCGGTGTCCGGGTAGTAATGATCCGGGAAAATGAAGGTTGTCCTTACAACTCAACATCAAGCTATTGCCTGAATCAGAGAGTATACGATGCAAAAAATGCCGGGGCAGACCTTTATGTAGATCTTCACTTTAACAGCGGTGGAGGGACCGGGGCAGAGATTTATTATCCAAATAAGAATTACCGGCCGGATCTGTCGGAAGAAGGACTTAGTGTATCGAATAAAATCTTAGAGCAGCTGACCGCACTGGGACTTCCGAACCGGGGAGCAAAGATTAAGGACAGCACACTGGCAGGATCATCAGGCCAGTATCCGGATGGAAGTAAGGCAGACTACTTTACAACAAATGTACTGGCAAAAGAACTTGGACTGACAGGGATCATTGTAGAACATGCGTTTCTCGATCATGGATATGATGCGGCAAAACTTCAGGATGAAAATTTTCTGAGACAGTTGGGAATTGCAGATGCAACGGGGATCGCGCAGAAATATGGGCTTGTGAAAGGGATGCCGCAAAGCGGATTTACAGACGTTCCTGATGATGCGTGGTATAGAGAGGCTGTGGAATATGTAAGAGATCAGGGGATTATGTTTGGAATGGAGGATACATATTTCGGGGCTGCCCAGTCATTGGAGAGATCACATTTTGTGACGATGATTTATCGAATGGCGGGAGAACCTCAGGTACAGTTTATTCCTGAGTACCCGGATGTTCCGGATGGTACCTTCTATTCATTACCGGTAACTTGGGCAACAAAGGCAGGAGTTATTACCGGATACTTAGACGGAACATTTGGTCCGGCGAATATGATGACGAGGGAAGAACTTGCCACAATGATATATAGATATGCTAAAGGTAAAGGAATTGATGTTTCAGAAAAAGTAGAGTTAGAGCGTTTTCCAGATTATCAATCAGTTACGGGTTTCGCAGAAGAAGCAGTGGAATGGGCGGTTGCAAAGGGAATTATTACGGGAGATCAGGGACGCATACAGCCTCAGAAGGGTGCCAGTCGTGCAGATACGGCCACAATGATTATGCGGTATGTAAAAATGTATGGAAAATAGAGAGGTGTATTGCTCTATGTAGAATAGAAAAATAATAAGAAACTGGATGAGGACATTACGGCTGATGTAATATAAAAACCTGAAAAAATTGAAAATTGTCAAGAAGTGCTGTACTTACTGAACTATATCGTAAGGCAGCACTTTTTGAAGTTTACAGTAGATTTTGGAAAGTGATGAGAATAGTTAAATAGAAATGAAAGAAAAGGAAGGTTATAGTTTAGCTTTGAAAATATTATGGAAAGTATTCTGTGAACGTTGTGATTAAATAGAAAAAATGTTATAATAACTTGTTAGTATATATGGAGTGGATAGAGAATATAAAATGGGAGAAAAAATCATTCAGAGAATTTTTGTTTCGGAAGAGAAAAATACGAGAAATAATTTTTTGTGGAATACGATCGGAACAGGTATGCTGGCAGCTGCAACAATGCTTTTTACCGTGATCGTAGCACAGCTTCTAGGCGAAAAGACAGGAGGACTATTTTCATTTGCACTTGCGATCGGACAGTGGATCGGAACAATTGCATATTTTGAAATCCGGACATTTCAGGTGACAGATGTTGCAAGGACTTATGGATATTCGGATTATTTTTTTGCGAAAATAATCTGTTGTACGGCGGCAGCCCTGGCAGGGGGGATTTATATTCTGTTCCAGGGGAATACTGCTGAAAAGTGCATGATTTTGGCGCTGCTTTGTATTTATAAAATATTAGATGGATATTCTGATGTACAGGAAGGGGAACTTCAGCGATATGGCAGGATCGATATTGCCGGGAAATTACTATTCTGGAGAGTGGCAGGCGGGATCATTGTTTTGACGGGTATGATTTTGCTGACACATGATCTGATGATTGCAGTTATCAGCATGATCCTTTATTCTGTATTTCTGATTTTTATAGTAAATCAAAAGGTACTTCATTTCTATGAGAAAGAAAGGCTTGCTTTTCAATGGGAAAAAGTAAGAAATGTGCTAAAAGAATGTCTTCCGCTATTTCTTAGCTGCTTTTTAAATACATATGTCTACAGCGCTTCCAGAATGTCAGTGGATAAAGTGCTGGATGAGAATTATCAGCTATACTATGCCGCAATCTTTATGCCTGTTATGATCATCAATCTATTTAGCACGTTTGTGTTCAAGCCGCTATTGTCTGTGATGGCAGAAGATTATGAGAACAGAAGAAAAAGACAGTTTTTACAGGTGATTTTAAAAGTATTCGCAGTGATCATTGTTGTGACGGGAATCTGTATTGCAGGAGCATGGCTGCTTGGAATTCCAGTGCTTTCACTGCTGTACGGAATTCCTTTGAAAAAATATAAGGCAGATCTGCTGATCTTGTTGTTGGCAGGAGGGGTAAATGCGCTTGCATTTTTCTTGTATTATATTTTGACGATCATGAGAAAACAAAGTTATGCATTGATCGGATATGGTGCAGAAGCCATAACAGCGTTTCTGATCTCAGATTTGTTTGTAAGGAAGTATGCTATCCGGGGAGCAAGTCTTAGCTATCTGATTTCAGTGACTGTATTGCTGGCGGTATTTATGCTATTCATAATTTACGATATGTGGAGAGGAAAAAAG
>JAPFCT010000147.1 GCA_026169575.1 Faecalimonas sp. | reverse complement strand
GATCAACAGTGTAACGCAGGCAGATTATGATGAGACATATGAAAAACTGCAGGCAGGTATTGCGGGGAAAAAGGCTCCGGACATGGCACTGCTTGATGTGGATAAGGCAAGAAATCTGTCAAGAAAAGATTTACTGGCAGATATCCAGCCATTTGTAGATGAAGATGAGGCATTTGAAAAAGAAGATTACATTGAAGTCTTTTATGATCAGGGAATCGATGGTGAAAAATTATTTGCACTCCCTGCATATGGAACAACGCAGGTGATGTACTATAACAAAGCAGCTTTTGAAGAGGCAGGGATTCAGGCGGAGGAGATCAGGACATGGCAGGATCTGGAGGCAGCAGCACAGAAAATGTCAAAAGGTGAGGAGTTCTACGGATGGGAGCCGATGTGGGGATCAGGAAACTTGATTGATGCAGCACTCAGCAATGGAGGAAAAATCTTCAGTGAAGATGGGAAAAAAGTGCTGATCAACTCGGAAGAATGGGTGGAAGTATGGGAAAGCTTCCGCAAATGGATCCATGAAGACAAAACGATGAGAATCCATTCCGGTGGGCAAGGCTGGGAATACTGGTATAAAACAATTGATGATGTCCTGCAAAATAAGGCAGGAGGGTATACCGGATCTTCAGGGGACCAGGCAGATCTTGATTTTGATATTGTAGCGGCAATGGAGCAGCCGGGATGGGGCGAGCATCCATCGGCGCCGGTCGCAGGAGCATTACAGCTTGTCATGCTGGAGGGATCCTCAGAGGAAGAAAAGCAAGGGGTGTATGAATTCATGAAATTCTTTACGACACCGGAAAATCAGGCAAAATGGTCCATGGGAACGGGGTATGTTGCTGTACGCAATTCTACGCAGGAAGTAGAAGCTTTCAAAGCATATATAAGTGAGCATCCGCAGGCGCTTGTACCATTGCAGCAGGCAACGCATGCATCGATCATGCCGGAAGATCCAACTGGAGGAAAAGTAATGGATGCATTGAGTATTGCGGCAGATAAAGTAGAAATCGAAGGCATTTCTGCAAAAGAAGCGTTGGATGAGGCACAGAAGACGGCGCAGAAGGCATTGGACAGTGTGAATAAATAAAATGAGTGAGGGCAGAAGTGTGAGAGAAAAAATTTTATTTGAGATCAATCAAGATACAGATGGGATTTTAGAGACAGAGGTTCTGATTTCAGAACCTCTGGAAGTTCTTTCTGTTACAGTGGATATGAAAGACATGGATATGATCATGGGGTATCTGATCTTGCAGGATGAAAATAAGAATATCCGGTTTCAGAAACTGCTCGGATACAGTGAACGGATCATTCAGATCAGTTCTTCTTCCGAAACGACAACGATCGGGGGTGTACCAGGAACGATCGGGCAAGGAAAATGGAAACTTACATTTTGTATGTTTACAGAAGAAATCAGAAAACAGTTAAGAGAGCAGACCATACCAGTTGCATTTGAGATTTGCGGAGAGCAGTGTAAGATTGAGGAAAAGATCGGAGAAGAATGCTGGGTTTCAGAGAAACAAAAATTTCCTCTGTACTATGACCAGTTTGCATGGAACCGGGAATATCAGAGTGATACAAGGTGGTATAAAGGGGATTTTCATACGCATACGAGACTGTCTGATGGCAAAGAGACTGTTGCAAATGCAATGGAGAAGGCAAAGCAGATGCATATGGATTTTTATGTACCGACAGAGCATAATGTGATCCATACCGGGTGGCGAAAGACGGATGTGATGATTGTTCCGGGAGTGGAGGTGACTGCCCAGGATGGACACTGCAATCTTTTTGGAATTGACCGTCTGCCATCTGCAATCAGAAAAATAATTCAGAATCCGGCAGAAGAGCAGTCAGAAAAACAAATGATGCAAATTTTGCAGGAAGCAGGGGAAAGAGGATGGCTTGTCAGTATCAATCATCCGTTTTTACATATTTGGAAATGGAAATTCAATGCAGTTCCTCTGAATATGATTCAATTTTTGGAAATCATAAATGATCCTACCTATGAATATGCAAAAGAGGCAAATGAGAAAGCAATCCGGTTTCTGGATTTTTTGTGGCAGGAAGGATATCGCATTTATGGGATCGGAGGAAGTGATTCGCATAATCGGATCGATGAGAGATATGATGGGGCGAAAGAACCATCTGTGGCAGGAGATCCAGGTACTTACATATTCTGCAAAGGGCTGACACCGACAAAATTACTGCAGAACTTAAGAAAAGGGCATTGTTATGTGAGCAGATATTGTACGATGGAGATAGAGATTACAGCTGATGGAGAAACTTATCTTCCGGGGGAACATATTCCGGTCGGAAAAAGGGAAGCGGTGCATATCAAATACCATGCAGCAATTCGGGGATTGAAGGAGCGTCCGGTTGTATATGCGGTGGTCAATCGGGTAAGAATCGGTCTGGAGGTTACAGAGACCGAAGAAGGTGTTTATGAGACTGAGACAGAACTTATTTTTTCTGCAGGAACATATGAGTGGATGCGTCTGGATGTTCAAAAAGAAGACGGGGCATTTCTGGGATATGTCAATCCGGTTTATCATGGAGCGAAAACACCACAGTGCAGGTTATTTGGAGAGATGCTTCAAAAAGTATCTGATATGCTTTAAAGAAAAAGGAAAAGAAAATGAAAATAAAAGGAATCTTATTTGATAAAGACGGGACACTGATTGATTTTCATTCGCTTTGGATTCAGGCAGCAAAAAGAGTCGTGCCGGAATTTCTCATTGAAAATCAGATAATAGCAGATCAGGATCATATTGATCTGGTGTTGGAGGCGATGGGAGTGTCTGGAGATACTGTTGATCCAAATGGAGCGCTTGCTTACAAATCAAGCAGAGAGATTGCAGAAGAGATCACAGAGACGCTTGCTGTCAGGGGAATCTGTATCAATAGTAAAAAAGTGCAGGAACAGATGGTGAGACTGTTTGAGAAAAGTGTCAGAGATGACCGTGTGCAGCTTCAGACATTTACAGATCTTCCAGAATTATTCCGCCAATTAAAAGAAAGACAAATCCGTATCGGGATTGCCACAACAGATACGATAGCTTCTACCAGACATTGTCTGAGAAAATTGCAGATTGAAGATTTGCTTGATTATGTTGGGGCTGATGACGGAGTAGTCAGGACAAAGCCGGATCCGGATATGTTTGAAACATTCTGTGAAATTTGCAGGCTGGAACCGGAAGAAGTTGCGATGGTAGGAGATACGTGCAATGATATGAGATTTGCCAGGAATTGTAATGGCAAAGCGGTCGGAGTGCTGAGTGGTGTCAGTAAGAAAGAAGATTTTCAGGGGATGGCAGATATTGTGATTCCTTCCGTGGCAGAGATTCTTTCTATTTTGGATCAGGCAGAAGAGAAAGGGGAATGTGGAAAATGGCAGAAATCTCTTTAAATCATGTATACAAAAAATATGAAGGAGGTGTCACGGCTGTTCAGGATTTTACACTGGAGATTCCGGATAAAGAATTTGTGATTTTTGTAGGACCTTCCGGATGCGGAAAATCCACAACCTTACGGATGATCGCCGGACTGGAATCCATCTCAGAGGGGGAACTTCTGATTGACGGGGAGCGGATGAATGAGGTAGAGTCCTGCGACCGGAATATCGCAATGGTATTTCAAAGTTATGCATTGTATCCGCATATGACGGTATTTGATAATATTGCATATAGTATGAAATTAAAGAAAGTTCCCAAAAAAGAGATCAAAGAGCGGGTACATGAAGTTGCGAAGGTTTTGGAGATTGAAGAGATTCTGGATCGAAGACCGGGGGAGTTATCCGGAGGACAGAAACAGAGAGTAGCGATGGGGCGTGCGATCATCAGGCAGCCGAAGGTCTTTCTGATGGACGAGCCGTTATCTAATCTTGATGCAAAACTCCGCACACAGATGCGGATCGAGATCATGAAACTTTATAAGGAGCTTCAGACTACTTTCATCTATGTGACCCATGACCAGACAGAGGCGATGACACTTGGAACACGCATTGTCGTGATGAAAGACGGGATCATTCAGCAGGCAGATACGCCGCAGAGGCTGTATGATTTTCCGGCAAACCGATTTGTTGCAGGATTTATCGGATCTCCGCAGATGAATTTTATTTCTGCAACATGCTGTGTGAAGAAAGCGGGAGTCTTTCTGGAGACGGCAGATTGTGAAATTCCGATCACAGATGCAAGAAAAGAGCGGTTAAGAGACGGAGGGTATGACGGAAAACAAGTTACGATCGGAGTCAGACCAGAGCATGTGAAAGTGTGGATTCCGGAAGAACCGGAAGTATGTGATATGGTGCTGCAGGCACAAGTAAGTGTTTATGAAATGCTGGGAGCAGAAGCCTATCTTTATTTCAATTACGAAGGACAGCAAGTATCTGCCAGAGTGAAAGCCGATACAAAGATCCGAAAGGGAGATGAGGTATTTTGGGGATTTGACACAAAAGATATGATCTTGTTTGACTTTGAGACGGAGGAAGCGATTTATTAGAAGGAAACAAAGAAGTCAGACTATATAAAAAATGGTGGCTCCCGGGGTAATATGTTGAGGTATATGACTTGAAAACGAGGTGTTTTTGTAATCTATACATAGAAAACCAAGTGGGAATGAGATATAATTACAGAAAAGAGAACACAAAATTTTTAAGGAATAACAGCATAAAATTAGTAAAACATGGAGCATAGAACATGAAAAGAGAGTCAAAAAAACTATGGAATCACAATTTCTTTTTATTATGGCAGGGGCAGCTCGTATCGGCATTCGGAGATGCCCTTTATGCGATTGCCCTGAATCTCTTTGTCCTGGAACTGACCGGGTGCTACACTGAAAGCTATATTTTCTTTTATTCTGCGCGACAGAGGATTTGCTGGAATGATTACATCATAAATTTTTTGTGTGGCGATAATGATAATTCTAACTGTAAGCGATATTTTAGCATAACAGACCGCCTAAGATTTCTCTTATAATAGAAAAATTAAAAAACTATTTTTTAGAATTAGATTTTTTTAGCGCCATTAATTTAACCGTGGTTGTGAATAGTTCTAAATGCATAAAAATAGTTCAAATTAGAACAAGAATTCCTGATATTAAATTTTTACTTAGATTACGAAAAACATCATGTACTTTTTATTATATACATGATATTATGTAATAAATTGCTTATATTAATGTAGAAAGAAGAGAAAAATTGAAAAAATATTTACTATTAATAAAATCACAAATTATTTTAACGATACTTTTATATTTGTTAGAGGTTTTAATAACATCTGTTATGTTAACACTTCCAGGATATCTAATAGATCACTTTAAGTGTAATAGTTCTCAAATATTCTGGATGATAAGTGTATATTTCGGACTATTTATTATTTATTTAGTGGTATGTTATTTTTCTAATCGAGTTGCTGATTACCGCAGGGTGAAATTTGAAAAAGCTATAAAAAAAGACTTTTTTAATAATATTATGGAAAGAAGATATACAGAATATCACGAATATAATATTAGAGAATATTTATCTATGCAATCGAATGATATTACAGAAATGTGCCAGAATTATTTGAGCCCCGTATTATCTATATTTCGCTCATTCATAATGCTGATAGTGTTTGGATTTTTTTTGGTTTATTTTGTGAATTTTTTTATTGCGCTCACTATTATTTTATTTTCTTGTATGGCTGTTTTAGTTCCTAAATTAACTTCCAAAAATCTAGCAAAAAAAAATGGCATACTTTCAAGAAAAATTGGTAAGTATACGCAAGATATTAATTTATTTTTTGAAGCACATGATATTTTGAACCGAAAAGAAATAAAGCGAATAGAAGAAATACACGAAATAAGATTGAATGAAGTTTCAGATTACAATATGAATTTTAGGAAACTAAATAGCACTGCAATGGTACTTAATGGTGGAATTGTAGAATTTATTTCGGTTTTATCATTTTCATTAACTGCAATACTTTTATTTAAGCATGAAATTACAATTGGTATGGCAACAACTACTTTTATATATAGTACAAAGTTCATGGAACCAATATCAGAATTAAATATTAATATAGGAAGAATAAAATCTGTGTCTGAAATTCAAAATAAATTGTGTAAACTTCTTGCGTTATCGACTACTAAAAAAAGAAAAATAGGAGATGAATTAAAAATAATTGAATCAAAAAATATTGGCAAAAAATTATCAGGGAGATATATTACTTATGAAGATATGCGATTTGTTTATCCAAATAAATATTTAATATGTGGTGATAATGGTTCGGGGAAAAGTGTATTTTTTCGTTTACTTATGGGATTTTTAGAACCTGATCATGGAAAGATACTTTATAATGGGCAAGAACATGTTGACATTGATAATTATATTGGATATGTCCCTCAAAATTCAATTATTTTTAACACAGATTATGAAAATAATATAAGTATATTTGGTACTTATAAAACAACGAAGCTTTCATTTTTCGAATCTTTTTTTCCGCAAGACATAATTGAGCACATAAAAAAAAGCGATAATATTGATTTGTTAAGTGGTGGGGAAAAACAAGTTATTATGTTACTTAGAGCTCTTTGCAGTGAAAAACCAATCTTACTTCTTGATGAACCATTTTCAGCAATGAATCAAACAGTAATTAATAAATTTATGAATAATATGGATAAAATAGATTGTATGATGATTATAATTGCTCATAATGTAAGTGATTATATAGATAAATTTGATAGCAAATTTAGTGTCTAAAAGCGAAAATATTATATTTATTTGATTCAAGGATTTTCTAACTTATAGATGAGAAAATAACATATTTTGTACAATAACATCCCTAATATGTGAATACAAAAGAATTTCTTCCTTATGTATGTGCACTGCATAGCGACAAATAAAAAATGGTTTATTAGATGTAGGAGGTGCGTTGCCATAGATGGAAGGGG
>JAPFCT010000433.1 GCA_026169575.1 Faecalimonas sp. | reverse complement strand
GTGCAGATGCTGTCACAAGAATCATCTCTTAAAAAATAGAAGTTAGAGGCTGCGCACTAATTCTTTTTAGTGCGACAGCCCCTATTGCATCAATTGTTACATCATAAGAAAAATCACAGCTCCAATCGCTCCCACTGCCAGAAAAATCAATCCGACTCCAGCCCGCTTTTTCCGCTTTTCTATCTCTTTTTTCATTTCTTCTGTCATCTCAAGGACCGGATACCGTCTTCTTCCGATCAGATACATCAGAAGCCCTGCAGAATTATTGCCATTCATTGCAAAGAAGCCCCAGAACTTCGGATGTTTCAGCCCTCTACTTACCGCATCCATCTCTACCATTTTGTAAACTTGAAATACAAGGTGTACACCGCCGACAATCATAACCGCCATACAAATACTCATCATAGACATCATCGTTTTTTCCTCCTCTTTTCCGCATCACACTCAAATCTTTTTGATAATCTGATACAACAACGCCGCCGAACTGATGATCGCCAGAATAAACACTGCCATTAGCACAAACATATTCTGCGGCATCCTTCCTGCAAAAATAATCAGCAGGATCATAACGAATAAATTTACTGTTGTGACTAAAATTAATTTCTTATTACTGGATACAATATTGGTACTTTCTTCGAGATGTTCTAACATCTGCTCATCTCCTTTCAATAGTTGGTCGAGACTGACCTGATAAAGATCACTCAGCCGGATCACACTCATAATGTCCGGATAGGATTTCTCATTTTCCCAGTTAGAGATCGTCTGACGTGATACAAGAATCTCTTCTGCCACCTTTTCCTGAGTAAGCCCCGCTTCCATTCTCGCTTTTTTTAGTTTCTTGCCGATTTCCATCGTTTCCTCCTTTCCTGCCCTCATCTTTGCAGATTTTCTCTGTTTCGTCTATCAAAAGTCCCTGACATCCGGCTGTTTTCCTTGTCAAAATTATTTTACAGCCCTTTTTTCCTTATTTTAGCATTCTCTGTTCGTGCATGCACTTGTTTTCTCCTCATCCGGCGTTCTTCCATAAAAATCATGACCACCCGTCCAACGGGTGGTTTGCTCTAGGGCTATAAGCCCTTGTTACTAGGCCAGCGTCTCAAGGCGCTGGCTTTCTCTTTCAGCTATGGGAATTCTGTTTACACAGCCTTCCCACAGCTCCGTTCAAG
>JAPFCT010000043.1 GCA_026169575.1 Faecalimonas sp. | reverse complement strand
GTGTAGGATACGTTCTTCTGTCTGATCGGCCTGACTTAGAAGAGAATACAGAGGAACTGTGGAGTACAAAGGGATCCGCCCTTTACAGCGGGGAGTGCAGAGCACTCGGCAAGGTCCGTACTGTGAGGTGCGGATAAATAGAAGTGGTACCACGGGAATCTCTCGTCTTCTCTTTTGAGGAGGCGAGTTTTCTATTTGCAGAAAAATTTATTTTCTGCAGATCAAAACCTCCGGGAGAAACACATGGATTGCTTCTGAAAAATTGGATAAAAATGAAAATGAGGATATTCAAAAAGAGGAGGATATAAAATGGACAAGAAGAAATTTTATATGACAACAGCGATTGCCTATACATCAGGAAAACCGCATATTGGAAATACTTATGAATTTGTACTTGCAGATGCGATCGCAAGATACAAGAGAAGTCAGGGATATGATGTATTTTTCCAGACGGGAACAGATGAACATGGACAGAAGATTGAGCTGAAAGCACAGGAAGCAGGAGTAACACCGAAAGAATTTGTAGATGGTGTGGCTGCCCAGGTAAAAGAGATCGCAGATCTGATGAATACATCTTATGACAAATTCATCCGTACAACAGATGAATATCATGAGAAGCAGGTTCAGAAAATTTTTAAAAAACTGTATGACCAGGGAGATATCTACAAAGGATATTATGAGGGAATGTACTGTACGCCATGTGAGGCATTTTTTACAGAATCTCAGCTGGTGGATGGAAAATGTCCGGACTGTGGACGTGAAGTGCAGCCTGCAAAAGAGGAAGCTTATTTCTTTAAGATGAGCAAATATGCAGACAGACTGATCGAGCATATCAATACACACCCGGAATTTATCCAGCCGGTTTCCCGAAAGAATGAGATGATGAATAACTTCCTGCTTCCGGGACTTCAGGATCTCTGCGTATCGAGAACTTCCTTTAAGTGGGGAATCCCGGTAGATTTTGATCCGAAGCATGTTGTCTATGTATGGTTAGATGCGCTTACAAACTATATCACGGGAATTGGTTATGACTGCGATGGAGAGAACAGTGAGCAGTTTAAGAAAGACTGGCCGGCAGATCTTCATCTGATCGGAAAGGATATTATCCGCTTCCATACAATTTACTGGCCGATCTTCCTGATGGCGCTTGATCTTCCGCTTCCGAAACAGGTATTCGGACATCCATGGCTGCTCCAGGGTGATGGAAAGATGAGTAAATCCAAAGGAAATGTTATCTATGCAGATGAACTTGTCAATATGTTCGGGGTAGATGCAGTACGTTACTTTGTTCTCCATGAG
>JAPFCT010000260.1 GCA_026169575.1 Faecalimonas sp. | reverse complement strand
GCAGTATACAGCAGTGAAGAATGTCATTTCACAGTATTTGCCGGGACTGATCTGTGGAAGCCTTGATCCGGATACAGAGATTGATAAATTTGTACAGGCATTAAATGATGCAGGATATCAGGAAATTTTGAAGGCAAAACAAGAACAGCTGGATGCATGGGCAGAAGGACAAAAGTAATTTGAGGAGGCAGTATGAAAAAAACAGTTACAGCCAGAAAGAAAAAGCGATTTAAGAACCTGCCTTTATTACTTATTGCACTGCCGGGAATTTTGTACCTGATTATCAATAACTATATTCCGATGTTTGGCGTATTTCTTGCTTTTAAAGATTACAGTCTGATGAAGGGAATCTTTGGCAGTGACTGGTGCGGTTTTGAGAATTTTGAATTTTTATTTAAAACAAAAGATGCATGGATCATGACCAGAAATACACTTGCATATAATCTGACGTTTATCGTGATTGGAACAATTGTGGCAATCGCGATTGCGATTATGATGTGTGAACTGGGAAAGAAAAGAAGGGTGAAATTTTTTCAGGCGGCACTTCTTTTGCCAAATCTTCTTTCCTGGGTGGTCATTGGATTTGTGGCATATGCATTTTTGAATGCAGATACGGGATTTATCAACAATACGATTCTTGCAGGAATGGGAGTTGATCCGGTTTCATGGTATTCTTATGCAGGTGCATGGCCGGTGATTCTGGTAATTGTAAATCTTTGGAAAAACATGGGATACCAGTCGATTGTCTATATGGCGAGTATTTCGGGTATTGATAAATCAATCTATGAAGCGGCAGCTATTGACGGTGCAACAAAACTGAAGCAGATTTTCTATGTGACACTGCCGATGTTAAAGCCGACGGTGATTACACTGACATTGATGTCCATAGGGCGAATCTTTTATTCAGATTTTGGACTGTTCTATCAGGTACCACAGAATTCGGGAGCGCTATTCAATGTGACGCAGACGATTGATACTTATGTGTACCGTGGTCTTATGGAACTCAATGATGTAGGAATGTCCGCGGCAGCAGGCTTATATCAGTCGCTGGTAGGATTTGCGCTTGTACTGATCGCAAATGCAATCGTACGCAAGGTAGATTCAGATAATGCATTATTCTAGGAGGAAAAGGAAATGACAGAAAGTAAAAGTTTTAATCGGGTATCAACGGTAATCCTTACAGCTCTTGTCATAGTGGTGATCCTTCCGATTCTTCTGATCGTAATCGCATCTTTCTCAGCAGAGGATGTACTGATACGGGATGGATATACGTACTTTCCGGCTGAGTGGAGTCTGGATTCTTACTACTATATGATAAAACAAGGAGTTGTGATATTAAGATCTTATGGAATATCATTTCTTGTAACGGCAGGCGGCACGGCTATAAGCGTACTGATTACGACGATGCTGGCATATCCAATGGCGAGAAAATCCTTTCGGGGAAGAAATGTATTGGCATTTTTTGTATTTTTTACAATGTTATTTAATGGGGGAATCGTGCCTTCGTATATTATGTGGACACAGATTTTTCATATTAAGGATACCGTATGGGCATTGATGATTCCAAATTATCTGGTGACAGCATTTAATGTAATTCTGGTAAGAAACTATTATCAAAACAGTGTTCCTGATTCGCTGATTGAAGCGGCACAGCTTGACGGGGCATCCGAACTGAAGATTTTTTACAAGGTTATGCTGCCGCTTTCTAAGCCGGCAGTAGCAACAATCGGTCTTTTTACGGGAATTACTTATTGGAACGACTGGACGAATGGATTGTATTATATTAATAATGAAAAGCTGTATAGTATTCAGCAGCTCTTGATGAAGATTATGGATAATATTCAGGCGCTGAGGTCGAATTCCACTGCGTCGCTTCTTGGAACCGGAGCTGTGGAACTGCCGGGTACATCGATTCGTATGGCAATGGCAGTGATCGGAATCCTTCCAATTTTACTTATTTATCCGTTTGTGCAGAAATACCTTGTAAAAGGTGTAGTAGTAGGAGCCGTCAAAGGATAGTGAGGAAAATGATATAGTATGATATGGAAATAAGATACCCGGGGTACCAGGAAAGTGTGAAAGCCTAAGTTCTGGGACTCCGGGATTTTATTTATATGACAAAAATACAGAAAAGGTAAAATGTCGGGAAAAGGAGAACTGGAAAATGAAAATAAGAGAAGTGATTGAAAAAATTCTGGAATATCATCCAAAATTTCCAGAAGAATATGATGGATGCGATGGATATAAATCAGGAGATCCCGAAGTAGAATGTACCGGGATTGTATGTGCGCTTGTTCCAACGGTGGAAGTGATCAGGAAAACTGCAAAAGCAGGATGCAATCTTCTTTATGTGCATGAGCCATCTTACTATTCTACTCCGGATTATCCAGACTGGAGAGCCGGATTTGAAAATAAAGTTTATGAGGAGAAGCGGAATCTGCTAGAAGAGAATGGAATTGTTATATGGAGAGACCATGATCATGCCCATGCCCATGAGCCAGACAGTATTTTTACGGGAGTAATCAAATATCTGGACTGGCAACAATATCAGACTGGGGAAGAAGGGATGGCAAAGTTTTTTGAATTTCCAGATATGACAGTGGACAAAATGAATAAAATACTCAAAGAAAATCTTTTATTAAATGGGATACGTTATATAGGGAGAGCAGAAGATCAGATAAAAAAAGTTGCATTTGTGGGACATTTGCTGCCAAATATTTTTGAACATCAGGCAACGATAGGAAATGGGTACTGTCCAGAGTATGCAGCAGAGGTAATACGCCTTATGGAGAAAGAAGGGGTAGATGCAATTATTCCGGGAGAAGTGATTGACTGGACAGTGATGTCTTATATCAGAGATGCCGTGCAGCTTGGAAAGATGAAGGCGGCATTTAATGTTGGTCATTTCAATATGGAAGAGCTGGGAATGAAATATGCCGTAGACTGGATGACAGAACTTTTGGATAATGAGGTACCAGTACATTATGTTCCAAGTGAAGATATCTATCAGTTTGCATAAAAAGAAAGAGGAAGAAAGATATGTCTGTTTTACAAATTAATAAATATTCTATAGCACTGAGTAGGTTAATTACGTTTCATGTAATTTTGCCGGATGATGCAATACCAATGATGATTGAAGGAAATAAAAATTATGAGAGAAAACCTAAAACACTGTATCTTCTTCATGGGTTTTCAGGGAACACAACGGATTGGTTATATGGTAGTCGGATTCAAGAACTGGCGATGAAGTATAATCTGGCTGTTGTACTTCCGTCTGGAGAAAATAGCTTTTATCTGAATGGCAAAGGAACTGGACGTGCATATGAGACGTTTGTAGGAGTGGAACTGCCAGATTATTGTACAAAGACATTTGGTTTTTCAGATAAACCGGAAGACAATTTCATTGGAGGCCTTTCTATGGGAGGATTTGGGGCGATTCATACAGCTTTGAAATATCCTAAGAGATTTGGAAAGATGTTTGGTCTTTCATCTGCAATGATTCAATATGATATTGCTGGGATGAAGCCGGGAGAGAAAAATGAGATTGCAGACTATGATTATTATCTGCAAGTATTTGGTAATCTTGAACATTTGGATACGAGTGAAAATAATCCAGATTATCTGATTCGAGAGAAGAAAAAAAGAGGAGAAAAGATACAGCCGGTTTTTATGGCTTGTGGCACCGAAGATTTTATTTTAAAAAACAATCGAGTATTCAGAGATTTTTTAAACAGTCAGAACGTGGATCTTACATATTATGAAAGTGAGGGAATTCATGACTGGAAGTTTTGGAATCAGTATCTTGAGCCAGCAATTTGTTGGGGACTTGAAGAGAAAGTAGAAGAAAAAGAAGATGAGAACTATTAGACTGCATAAATACTAGGAGGGTAACAGATGGCTTTTATACAGATGGAATATAAATCGGAAGCATTGTTGCGAGGGACTTCAATAAAGGTAATTCTTCCTACAGATGGTATGTCCGGAAAGTGGGAGCCTCCATTTCGAACCGTTTATTTTTTGCCGGGATATAGTACAACAGCAATGGAACTAATCACCTACTTAAATTTAAGAAAGCAAGCGGAATTAAAAGGAATTGCGATTGTTCTTCCGGATGGAGAAAATTTATTTTATCAGGATCTTCCACAAAGGATGACATTTTACAGTACTTATGTAGGAAAAGAACTGGTAGAAGTGACACGCAAATTGTTTCCGCTTTCCCATAGAAGAGAAGATACCTATATTGCGGGTATTTCTATGGGAGGGTATGGCGCACTCTATAATGGGATGAGATACAGGCATACTTTTTCAAAAGTAGCCGCTATCTCTCCGGCATCGGATCCATGTGTTTTAATGTCAGGTGAGAATGTGGAAGCGTATGGCTTTTCATGGAAACAGTTTGAGGGAATTTTCGGAAGTAGAAAGATGTTTTATGGAAGTGAACGGGATATGGAGAACATGTGGACAAAATTGTCTCTGGAAAATCGTCCGGAACTGTTTCTGTGTTGTGGTACAGAGGACAGAGCGGTAGGGAATGCTGTGGAAAAGTTTGAAAATGCACTAAAAAAAGCCGGGATTTCTCATATATACAAGGAAGAACATGGAGATCATGAAATCTATTATTGGGAACAAATGATGGATTCAGTATTTTCTTTTCTGGCTGGAATAGAGGAAAAGACAAAAGATCAATTAGTGATCCCAGACTAATGGAATAAGGGAAGGAGATGGGAAAATGAACTTATCAGAAATAAAACAGAACTGGAAAGCGCCAGTTGTTTCAGGAGACATTCCTCATGGCGATATGCCGGGAGATAAGATTGAAATTCGTGAAGAACATATTCAGAAAGCAACAAAGATTTTTCCGGAATTATTAGAACAACTTTTGCCTGTTTTTGAAGCAGAAGAATCTCCCAGAGCGGTGATTACTGTATGCGGTGGATCAGGAGTGGGAAAATCAGAGATTGCATCTTTGTTGTCCTGGTATTTTACGCAGGCGGGAATAGGAAGTTATACGTTGTCAGGAGATAATTATCCGCATCGGATTCCACAGTACAATGATGCAGAAAGATTGCGGATTTTCAGAGAAAAAGGACTGCGTGCAATGACAGTGAAGAATCTTCTGGATCCGGAGCGGATGGAACTGATCCGGAGGTGGCAGAAAGAGGGGAGCGATGCAGATTCGGCACATGGAGAAATATATAACTGGTATCAGACGTATTTGCGGGGAGGACGTGAAGGGCTGGCAGAATACCTCGGTACTTCACGGGAAATTGATTTTCAGGAAGTAGAAGAGATTGTACGTCAGTTTAAGACGGGGTCTCAGAATATCTGGCTTAGGCGTATGGGAAGAACAGATGCGGATCTTTGGTACGAGAAAAAGGATTTTTCCAATGTACAGGTATTGATCATAGAATGGACACATGGAAACAGCGGTTGTTATCAGGGAGTGGATATTCCGATTTTGCTGAATAGTACACCACAGGAAACGCTGGAACACAGAAGAACAAGAAACCGGGATGGCGCTGTGGACAGTCCGTTTACCAGGATGGTACTGGAGCTGGAGCAGGAGTTGCTAAAAAGACAGGCATACAAAGCAAAAATGATTGTTTCAAAGAAAGGCGAATTGCTTACCTATGAAGCATATGAAAAGCAAATGGGAAAATAATGCAGGTGGTAGAAGATGGAAACAGAAAAAAGAATAGTAAAAGTTGATAATGGACCGATGTTGAATGCATATCCGGACAGCATAGGAGGAACTTTGGCGGATATTGCAGAGTTTTTAGAAAAGCCGGAACGAAACAGAGCATTTACATCTTTTTATATTTTACCTAGTTTATTTCATACGGATTTAGACCGGGGATTTTCTGTAATTGATTATCAGTTGGATGGAATGCTTGCATCAGAACAAGATTTGGAAAAACTGAGAGAACTTGGGATTCAGCTGAAACTGGATTTTATATTAAATCATGCCTCGGTTTTGTCAGAGCAGTTTCAGGACATTTTGAAAAAGGGGGAGCAATCAGAATACCGGGATTTTTTTATTGACTGGAATCAATTTTGGGATGGATATGGAACGATGACAGAGGAAGGATATATTCAGCCGGATTCCGAATGGATTCAGGATATGTTTTTCAGAAAGCCAGGATTACCAGTTTTAATGGTTCGTTTCCCGGATGGGAAGGAAGTTCCCTATTGGAATACCTTTTATCAGGAAGTAACGTATCCACTGGTTGATGCACAAGATATTATGGGTGCTGCGGGAGTTCAGTTTAGAACTGCAAAATGTATTGCAGAGGTAATCAATGAAAAAGCAGCATCCGGAGAAAGTCCAAAATCTGTTTTATCCGAGATAGCAGATGGAGGAAATGAAGAAGAGAATCAAGTTGTTCGTGCTATAAAAAAGCTGAGGAAAGAACAGGTAAAGGCAATCGTTGATATGGCAGAATCCAGACGAAGGTATCTGGGACAGATGGATTTGAATATAAAATCTCCGCTTGTCTGGGAATTTTATGAAGAGACTCTGAAAAAACTTGCTGATTATGGTGCGGGAATTGTGCGGCTGGATGCTTTTGCATATGCCCCGAAAAAGCCAGGTGAAAAAAACTTTTTGAATGAACCGGGAACGTGGGAACTTCTGGAGAAAGTCAGAGAACTTGCAGATAAGTTTGGATTGGAACTTTTACCGGAGATTCATGCAAGCTATGCAGATGGTATTTATGAAAAGATTGCAGAGAAAGGATACATGACATATGATTTTTTTCTTCCGGGATTGATTATTGACGCATTGGAAAGCGCAAATGGGGAGTATTTGAAAAAATGGGCAGAGGAATTGATGGAAAAAAGGATCCGGACTGTAAATATGTTAGGGTGTCATGATGGAATTCCACTTTTAGATTTGAAGGGATTACTTTCGGAAGAGAGGATTCAGAGTCTTATTGATACGATTGTGTCAAGGGGTGGATATGTGAAGGATTTACATGGACAGAAGAACATATATTATCAGGTAAATGCTACTTATTACAGTGCTTTGGGAGAAAATGACAGAAAGATGCTTATGGCGCGGGCAATTCAGATTTTTATGCCGGGAAAACCACAGATATGGTATTTAGATCTTTTTGCAGGGAAAAATGATTATGAGGCAGTACGGCGTGCAGGAGCCGGCGGACATAAGGAGATTAACAGAACGAATTTGACAAAGGAATATGCAGAGAAACATTTCTTAGATAAAGTAGTACGGCAACAGTTCAAATTACTAAGGTTTCGGACAGAATTTCCGGCATTTTCTTATGACAGCAGTCTTATAGTCGAGACGAGGAAGCATGAAATTCATTTTATGTGGAAAAAGGAGAACTATACAGCTGAACTTTATGCAGATTTGCAAAAAATGACGTATCATATCACAGGTAAGAAAAATGGAGAGATCATAGATGAACTATAATATTTCAGAGCAGGCGCTGTCTTTTCATGAGGTGCTTCCGTGGCAGGGGCAGATTCCTCCTTTGGAAGTGCAGCCGGATGGCAGTGTCATTATTAAGATTACAGCATCGCAGGCGGAATTGGTCACATTTTCGGTTGATGATAAAGAGTATTCTTGTATCAGGCGGGAAAATGGAGTATGGGAGGGAATATTTCCTTATCGGACGGGACATCATTATGTTCAGATAAAAATGGATGGAATGGAGATACTTTCACCATTGCTCCCGATCGGATATGGTTATAGCCGCCCGTATAATTATATAGAACTCCCGCAGGATGATTTTTATCAATTAAAAAATGTGCCGCATGGAAGTGTCCGAAATGAATATTTTTATTCCGAAATAACTGGAGGATGGGAAAGGTGTGTGATATACACACCAGCGGAATATGAAGAGGAAAAAGGTAAAATTTTTCCGGTCTTATATCTTCAGCATGGCCATGGTGAAAATGAGGTGAGCTGGACTACGGCAGGAAAAGTGAACTTTATTCTGGATAATCTGACTGCAGAAAAAAAGATAGTTCCATTTGTTGTGGTGATGTGTAATGGAATGGTTCAGAGAGTGGATGAGAAAGGAAAAAGGATTGTAGATTTTAAGTTGTTAGAGGAACAACTGGTAAAAGAGTGTATACCTTTTGCAGAAAAAAAGTTTCGGATTGGGAAAAAAAGAGAACTGCGGGCTATGGCAGGTCTGTCGATGGGTTCTCTTCAGACAAGTATTACCGGATTTTGTCATCCGGAACTTTTTTCTGCATTGGGACTTTTCAGCGGCTTTGTGACAGATATCATACAAGGGACTTCGTTAGATATGGTAGAACGGGGAAAAAGTAATAATGAACATTTGCGGATATTGGAAAATGAGAAAAGATTTGCAGAACTATTTCCGGTATTTTTTAGATCTATGGGAGATCAGGATCCATTTTGGGAATGTTTTGTGCAGGATGATAAACTTCTGGAAGAAAAAGGGATACATCAGATCCGTAAAGTATATCGAGGCGCCCATGACTGGAATGTCTGGAGAAAAAGCTTTTTGGACTTTGCACAGATGCTGTTCAGGCAGGGATGTAAGGAAGGAGTAGAAACAAAAAGGCGGGATGAATGAGATGAATTATCAGATATTTAAGCTGGATGAGCATTCATGGATGATACAAGAAGGTCAGGGAATGGTAGCGGTGTATATGTATCTTTTGGAGGGAGAAAAGAAAGCCGCTCTTATTGACACGGGAATGGGAAGGATTCCTTTGGAAAAAATTGTGAGATCCTTGACAAATAAGCCGATATTCGTTATTTTAACACATGGACACTTTGATCACATCGGAGGTTCGGCAGCCTTTGAAAAGGTCTGTTTACAGAAAGATGAGAAGGATGTATATACCTGTCATAGTGACTGTAAATTCCGGTCAGATATCATGGGAACAGATGCCCGGGCAGTGAAAAAGGACTTGCACTTCATGGATGATGGGGATATTTTTGATCTGGGAAACAGGACATTAGAAATTATCAGTACACCTGGGCATTCTCCGGGATCGGTCAGCATACTGGATCAGGAGAGAGGATGGCTTTTTACGGGAGATACTTGTTGTCAGGCAGATGTTTTGCTGCAGATCGAATATAGTCAGTCGCCGGAAGTATATCTAAAGTCTGTGACTAAACTGATCAGACGGGAATTCCAGTACTGTAAAACATGGCCGGCACATCATAAATGGCCGGTTGAGAAGGAAATTATCCATCAGTTTCAGGAAGCGGCAAGGAGAATTGTAACGGGAGAAGAATACGGGGATGTTGATCCGAAAAGTGAAGGATTGGTTAGAATCTTATCTTATAAAGATATCCGAATTGTATATAAGCCGGAGAAGCGTGTGTGTGATCATTTATAAGAAATCTGAAGGGGCTATCCGTGAAAAAGACAGAAAACACCAGTGCAAATATTAGTATATCAGGAGAAACAACTATGGACAGAGTAAGAATTATCAAGAAAAATGATGAATATACGTCAGAATATCAGATTGGAGATATTTTTGAAATTACCGGGACGTGGTATGGAGGAGTTCACATTGTGGGAAAATCAGGAATCCCGGTTTCGCTTGACAAAGAGGAATACATGGAACTTGATACGGAGCCGGAAGGTGAAATGGAAGCTGAGATAGAAAGAGATATCCGGGCAGGGGATATTGTACGGCATTTTAAGCGGGAGTGGGTGTCTGCGGAAACGTCAGAATATTTATACAAAGTGCTTGCGTTTGCACAGCATACGGAAACGGGGGAGCGGCTGGTGATTTATCAGGGGCTGTATGCGCCTTTTAAAATCTGTGCACGGCCGTATGGGATGTTCATGGGTGAGGTGGACAGACAGAAATATCCGGAGATCAGGCAGAAATACCGGTTTGAGAGAGTCGAAAGCCACGACTGATGAAGAGAAGAAAAAGAAAGACAGAAAATCCTTGGAGCGTCAGAAACTCTGAGGATTTTTTTGTGGAGGAGGATGGAAGGAAGATGGCTGATGGTGGTGTGAAGCTTCTTATGTTTGATGACGGAGAGGTGAAAAGGAGCTAATAAAATGCGATATAAGGAGTTTTAAATAAGAATGCTATAAAAGTTATGGCTAGCGTTACAAAGTGCCTTATAACGCAAAATAAGAGAAAATAGAGCATATGGCAAATTCAGGAGTGAAAAATAAGGAATAGTATCATGGGAGACGGTGTAAAATGGGGGAAGAATGGGGTGACTGGAGATGAGAGATGTCAGAACGGAGAAATGAAATAGAATGATAGGAAAATAAAACCTATTCTGTAAGTCTGTATACGTTGCTGATTTTTTTTCGTATATTTTCCACATTTTACCTCTTCCTCCATATGTTCCTTTTCTTCTCTTAAATTCTTCCCTATTTTACTTGCCTCTGCTTTTTGCGTTTCTTTGTCTTCTTTTTACATTCGCTCTGGTTTTCCCGTAAATTTTGCTTTGTTTTCTCTTACTCTTTTCCTGCATATTTGTACATCGCTGTGACCTTTTATACTTTGTTATGCCAAAAAGAAGTCTTTTAATGATATTCCTGCACGAAAAAGAACTCTTCTACGTCTTGCTGTGTTAAAAAGAATTATGCTGAAAAACGATGCTGAAACAGAGATTTTTTGTATAGAAAAAGGATTTGCTTATTTGTTGAAAAGTATGTATGATAAGAGTGGTACGCAGGATGTGATCTGATTTTCGGAAAGAAAAAATAGAAATGCGTTGAATAACATATAAGATAAAGCTGGTTTTGTAATGCGATGATATGGAAAATAGAATGGAAATCGCTCAAAAACAATGCCAAAATGTTGAATAAACATGAAAATAAAGCGTTTTTGTGGAAAAAAGAAGTTCCTGCAGTGCATAAAAAGATACCTGAAAGGTAAAGAAAAATGAATCTGTATTTCACTGGAAACAATCAAAAACATGTAAGATAGATTGAAATGAAAGTAAGATCATATGTATGATGATGGACAGTGTTTTTGAAATTTATGACAGTGGAAAGGTACAGATGACTTTTGTTTGAATAATTTAAAATAAGCAAGATAATAAATAAGAAAATGTGTAAGATAAAGGAGGAATTAAAATGGGAAATTATCATCCGCCATATGAAATTACAGATAAGATTTTGATGCTGACCGCGTCAATCGCGGAGAAGTCTGGAAGGATCATGGAGCGCTATCATGGTGGAAACGCAGCTATGGATAAGGAGGGCAGGATCCGTGCAGTACATGCAGTTTTAGAAACGGAAGGAAATCGGCTGTCTGTCGGAGAGATGAGAGAGATTATCGAGGAAAGAGTGATATCGGCAAGAGAGAGGCAAATCAGGGAAGTACAAAATACTTATGCGGCTTATTTATACATAGAAGAAGCAGACCTTTATAATGTCTCAGATCTGAGAAACGCTCATGGGATTTTGATGGAAGGTCTTTCCGGAGAGCCGGGGACATTTCGGCAGGGAGAAAAAGGGGTGTTCAACAGCAGTCAGTTTTTCATGGCGCCGCCGGCGCGATTTGTACCGGGTCAGGTCCAGGAACTTTTTGGGTGGATGGAAGAGCACAGAGGAAGTGTGCATCCGTTGATCCTGGCCGCTGTCTTTCATTATGAATTCTTGTTTCTGCATCCATTTACAGATGGTAATAACAGAATGGCAAAAATATGGCAGAATGCTATTTTGACAGAGTGGAATCCGTTTTTTGCGTCTCTTGCTCCGGAGAGGCAGATGGAAAAGGCAAAGGAAAGGTATTATGAAACGGCCGCGGTCTGTCATATGGAAAGAAAAATAACGGCATTTATTGAGTTTATGCTGGAACAGATCGATATTGCTTTAGATGAAATAAAAAAGGAACCGAAGGAACCGGCAGAGAGTATTTCCAAATATGTAAAAAAACTTTTGGAAGTGATGGAAGAAGGGATGCCGTACACGGCAAATGAAATTTTGGAACTGCTTCATTTAAAATCAAAAGATGCCTTGCGGAAAAATTATTTAAATCCGGCATTGGAGAATGGGCTGATACAGATGACGATCCCGGATGCCCCGAAAAGTAAAAATCAAAGATATAGAAAGAGATAGGAGTTGTTCGTATAAACTTTACAAACATATAAAATGAAAAGCGCTTTGCTGCTTTTCATTTTATAATCTGGGCAGATGGTATTTTCCTTGATCAGACTGGATTCTGAACAGAAAAATAATTTGTTTTTCGTATCATTTGTAAATCTTCTTTTGAGAATATCAGCAGTTCCAACAGGCTTTTTTTATTTGTAAGTTCTGTGTTAGAGATAACTGTTTTAAAGGAGACTGGCAACATTGTATAATTAGAAAGGCCAGTAACCAGACCAACTTGCAGGTTTGGATTAATGAGATTATTTATGCAGGAGATCATGACATGTTCTGTCTGGGAAATTTCATTATGGAGAAGATAGGTTTCAAGAAAACCATCTTTTGTATGTTCTCCGGTATAAAGTCCGCTGCAATTTCCGGGATGTGCAAAATCTTTTACATCATTAAACATGTGTACTTTATAAGTATTCGGAACAGTCAGAGAAGGACACTGTTCAATCAAACTTTGAACAATGTATTTACTCTGACTGTCATAAGTATACATATATAAAACAGAGGTGGAGGAAGCATAAATATTTTCCGCAGGAGCTGTCGTTTCTTCTCTGTTCAGAAGAAGAGATGGTGAGACTTCCAGAATCTCAGCAGTTTCAATAAAAGTAGGTATATCGAGGGAGATATCTCCTTTTTCATATTTAGAAACGGTAGAAATACTTTTGTGAAGCTTTTCTGATAATTCTTTTAAGGTCATATTGCGTGCGGTTCTATATTTTCTTATATTACTTCCGAGAATTTTATCGATATTCATAACAAAAATCTTTCTTAAAAATCAATTTTTTTGTAAAAAATATATAAATAGTATGTGTCTTGAAGAAAAACCTGGAATAAAAACAAGTGTTTCTATACATCTAATAATAATATACCTGAAAGTTTCGAGTAAAGAAAATGAGTACGAGAAGACAACTGAAGTGAAAAGAAATATGAAAAAAAAAAAAAAAAATGGCAGAAGG
>JAPFCT010000401.1 GCA_026169575.1 Faecalimonas sp. | reverse complement strand
TGAAAAGAAAAATCCGGAATTATATTGAGACGGTCAAAGAAGATGCAGAAGGTTATAAGATTTATATAAAAGATGATGTTCCTCTAAACAGAAGCGATCGTGAAGCATGTGCAAGTGTCGGCGTGGAGGAAACCGACGAGAAAAAGGTAACAGAATCTTTGAAAAAATTAAAGAAAAATGATGAGAATGTTGATATCAAAATCCGGGATTATATGTGCCAGAACTTTTTTGATATCCGGACATTTGGTGCTGTGATGACAACTTTTGTAAAAGCTGCTTTAAATTGTGGGCAGGTAAGAGGGCCGGTGCAGCTTGGATTTGCAAGAAGCATTGATCCAATTGTTTCTCAGGAAGTTACAATTACGAGAGTAGCGATCACTACAGAAAAAGATGCTGCGAACAAGAGTACGGAAATGGGAAGAAAGAGTGTAGTACCTTATGGACTATATCGTGTAGAAGGGTATGTATCTGCAAATCTGGCACGGAAAGTAACCGGATTTTCAGAGGAAGATCTTGAACTGCTGTGGGAAGCGATTATCAATATGTTTGAACATGATCATTCTGCTGCAAGAGGAAATATGGCAGTCCGGGAACTGATTGTATTTAAACACAGCAAAGAACTAGGAGATTGTCCGGCTTATAAATTATTTGATTCTGTGGAGGTGCGAAAAAAAGAGGAAGTAGAATATCCTAGAAGTTATAAAGACTATATTGTTGAGGTTCATGAGGAAAATATACCAGATTCAGTAGAAATGAAAAGGATGATTTGATGGAATATGCAGAAGATGATTATTTGATGCTGTCAGGTATTCAACATTTCAAATTTTGCAGGAGGCAATGGGCACTGATCCATATTGAACAACAGTGGGCTGAGAATGTCCATACAGTTGTTGGAGAATTGATGCACAAAAAAGCGCATGATCCTTATCTTGTGGAAAAAAGAAAAGACTTACTTGTAGCCCGTTCTCTTCCGATCGCCTCGAGGAAAATGGGGATTAGCGGAGAATGCGATGTTGTTGAATTTCACAGATGTGAAGATGGAATAAAGTTGCATGGGCATAGAGGGAATTATTCGGTTTATCCGATAGAATATAAAAAGGGGAAACCTAAACTTGCAGAGGAAGATCGTCTTCAGCTGGCAGCTCAGGCGATGTGCCTGGAAGAAATGTTTTCTACGGATATTCCAGAAGGAGCACTATTTTATGGGGAAACGCGGCGGCGTGAAGTTGTGGAGATTACGGAGGATTTACGCCAGGAAGTAAGGAATATGTTTCAAGAAATGCACCAGTATTTTGAAAGAAAATATACTCCGAAAGTAAAATATAGTAAATCGTGTACTGCGTGTTCGCTTAAGGATATTTGCCTGCCGAAACTCGGAAAGTCAGGTTCCGTGAAAGATTACATTCATCAGATGCTAAAGGAGGATGAGGAATGAAAAAGTTATTGAACACATTATATGTAACCTCTGAGAATAGTTATCTGGCATTGGATGGGGAAAATATTGTTGTTTTGGAAGAAATGACAGAGGTAGGGCACGACAAACGCATGAGTAAATAAATTGTGAACAAATCTCCTTTTTCTGGTATGATAAAAAGAAAAGGGGATTTTGTCATGAATGAATTGTTAGAATGGCTGAATTATATTGAGGATAACCGTCAGCAGGCGAAAGTACGG
>JAPFCT010000381.1 GCA_026169575.1 Faecalimonas sp. | reverse complement strand
GTGTATATTCCAAAGAAAAATGCAAGAACTGTTTCGCGAAGTTTTACTGCAGCGGAGGCTGTATGGCAAATTCGCATAAATTCCACGGATCGATCCACGACACATATGATATCGGATGTGAGATGGAAAGAAAGCGTGTGGAATGTGCGATCATGATGAAGGCAGCACTGGCAGAGTAAGGGAAAGAAGGTAACAGGACATGAAGAAATCAAGAGGAGTATGGAGCCTGATCGCGACTACACTTCTGATCATTTTGCTCGGATTTACGACGATCGTCGGATTCGGAAAGGGAAAGATCGGTTCCGCAAAGAACATCACACTGGGACTGGATCTTGCCGGCGGTGTGAGTATTACTTATCAGGCGAAGGATAAGAATCCTACCGAGGAGCAGATGAGTGATACGATCTACAAGCTGCAGAAGCGTGTGGAGCAGTACAGTACAGAGGCGACAGTCTATCAGGAAGGTGACGACCGGATCAACATCGAGATCCCGGGCGTGACAGATGCAAATAAGATCCTTGATGAACTTGGAAAACCAGGATCACTGGAATTTCAGGATTCAGAAGGAAATGTTGTCTTAGAAGGAACCGATGTCAAGACAGCTTCCGCAAAGACAACACAGGATGAGATGAACAACAAAGAGTACATTGTGGAACTGATCCTCACAAAGGACGGTACAGATAAGTTTGCCAAGGCGACAGCAGAAAATCTTGGAAAACAGATCGCGATCGTCTATGACGGTAAGACGATCAGCAATCCGGTCGTACAGTCTGAGATCGATGGCGGGCAGGCGTATATTGACGGAATGGCTTCTTATGAAGAGGCAGAAAATCTGGCATCTACAATCCGGATCGGAGGACTTCAGTTAGAGCTGGAAGAACTCCGTTCCAATGTAGTCGGAGCACAGCTTGGCGAGGAGGCGATCAGTACCAGCCTTCTTGCAGGAGCAATCGGACTTGCGATCGTGCTTGTGTTTATGTGTATCGTATATCTGCTTCCGGGATTTGCATCCAGCATTGCCCTGATCATTTATACGGGTCTGACACTGGTACTTTTAAATGCATTTAACATTACGCTGACATTGCCAGGTATCGCAGGTATCGTGCTTTCTATCGGTATGGCGGTCGATGCAAACGTAATTATCTTTGCGAGAGTCAGAGAAGAGCTTGCAGCAGGAAGAGCAGTGAAATCAGCGCTCCGCATCGGATTTAAGAAAGCACTGTCTGCGATCATCGATGGAAATATCACAACACTGATCGCGGCGCTTGTACTTGGATTAAAAGGAACCGGAAGTGTCAAAGGATTTGCACAGACACTGGCGCTTGGTGTTGTCGTATCGATGTTCACAGCGCTTTTCGTTACAAGGATCATTATCTTCTCGCTGTATGCGATCGGCTTTAGGGATGTGAAGTTCTATGGAGCGAAGAAGACAACGAAAGTCCGCAATTTCCTCGGAAAGAAAGCAATCTGCTTTGCAATCTCCGGAGTGATCATCCTCGGCGGACTTGGCATCATGGGTTACCATGCGGCAAAAGGGCAGGGTGCGTTTAAGTACAGTCTGGAATTCATGGGAGGTACATCTACAAACGTGACATTCAAGGAAGATTACTCGATCAAAGAGATTGACTCCAAGGTAGTTCCGGTTGTGGAGAAGATCACAAAAGATGCGAATGTACAGACACAGAAAGTCGACGGTTCTAACGCAGTCATCATCAAGACAAGAAGTCTTGACTTAGAGGAACGTGAGGCATTTAACAAGGCGATGGTAGACAACTTCGGTGTGGATGAAAGTCTGATCACTTCAGAAAATATCAGTTCTACCGTAAGTTCTGAGATGAGAAGTGACGCAGTGGTTGCACTTCTGATCGCGACAGCATGTATGCTTCTGTATATCTGGTTCCGCTTCAAAGATGTCCGCTTTGCGACAAGTGCAGTGATCGCGCTGTTAAATGACGTGCTGTTCGTTGTAGTCTTCTATGGAGTGGCAAGAATTTCTGTCGGAAATACCTTTATCGCGTGTATCCTGACGATGGTCGGATATTCGATCAACTCAACGATCGTTATCTTTGACCGAATCCGTGAGGAACTGAAGGTACAGAAGAGAAACGAGGATCTGGCAACCCTTGTCAACCGTTGTATTTCTGAGACGCTGACAAGAAGTATCTATACAAACTTTACAACATTTGTCATGGTCGTTGTACTCTTTATTCTCGGAGTAAGTTCGGTAAAAGAATTTGCAGCGCCGCTGATGGTCGGTATCGTGGGAGGAACATTCTCTTCCGTTACGATCACAGGTGCAC
The DNA here is from genome assembly GCA_026169575.1 of Faecalimonas sp. The sequence continues at coordinate 6,290 of JAPFCT010000381.1, read as the reverse complement.
TCTGGTACATTATGAGAACAAAAATTCAGAAGAAGAAATAAAAGCCAGGGGCGGGAGAACGAGGAAGTTCTTCTGCTCCTGTTTTGCATGAGGTAGATTATGGAAAAATGGTTTATTATGCGGAAAGGCGCTCCGTTCCAGGAGATTGCACAGAAATTTCATATCAGTCCGGTTCTTGCGAGACTGATCCGGAACCGGGAAATCATAGATGAGGAAGAGATCAGACTCTATCTGCATGGGACGATCGCAGAACTTCATGACGGGATCCTGATGAAAGATATGGACCGGGCGGTGGAGATCTTAAGTGAGAAGATCCGGGAGAAGAAGCGGATCCGGGTGATCGGAGATTATGATATCGACGGTGTCAATGCAACTTATATTTTACTGGAAGGGATGGAAAAACTGGGCGGAGTGGTGGACAGCGATATCCCGGACCGGATGAAAGATGGATACGGACTGAATCAGGAACTGATCAATCGTGCGCTGGAGGCAGGGATTGATACGATCATCACTTGTGACAATGGAATTGCGGCGGCAGAGGAAATTGCCTATGCGAAAGAGATGGGAATGACGGTCATTGTCACAGATCACCATGAAATCCCGTATGAGGAGAGAAACGGAGAAAAAGTCTACCAGCTTCCTCCGGCAGATGCAGTTGTCGATCCGAAGCGGATCGACTGTGAGTATCCATTTTCCTCTCTGTGCGGGGCGGCGGTGGCTTATAAGCTGGTCGAGACGCTCTTCAATGTGATGGGGCAGGATGTGGAGGACGTGGACTATCTGATGGAGAATGTGGCGATCGCAACGGTAGGAGACGTGATGGATCTGGTCGGGGAAAACCGTATTTTTGTGAAGCAGGGGCTGGAGATGTTAAAGTGTACGAAAAATTTCGGCCTGGATGCTTTGATCGAATGTACCGGAGTTGACCGGGAACATCTGTCGGCGTACCATATCGGATTTGTGATCGGTCCATGTCTGAATGCGGGAGGAAGACTGGACACGGCAAAACGGGCGCTGGAACTTCTGCGCGCGAAAAACAAGCGGGAAGCAGATATTCTTGCAGGAGATCTGAAAGCGTTGAATGACAGCAGAAAGGAGATGACGCAGGAAGGTGTTGAGGAGGCGGCAAAACTTGTGGAGACAACAGCGCTCGGCGCAGATAAAGTGCTTGTGATCTTCCTTCCGGACTGCCATGAGAGCCTTGCGGGAATCATTGCAGGAAGGATCAGAGAGCGGTATCACAAACCGGTATTTATCCTTACGAAAGCAGAGCAGGGAGCAAAAGGCTCCGGCAGATCGATCGAAAGCTACGATATGTACGAGGAGATGAGCAAATGCAAAGCGCTGTTTACGAAGTTTGGAGGGCATAAGATGGCGGCGGGCTTATCGCTTCCGGAAGAAAATATCGAAGCGTTCCGCAGACAGTTGAATGAGAAGACGGTGCTGACCGAAGAAGATTTCTGCGAGAAAGTATCGATCGATATGCAGATGCCGCTCAGGTATGTGACAGAGGAACTGGTGGAAGAGCTGGAACTGCTTGAGCCGTTTGGAAAAGGGAATACAAAACCGGTATTTGTAGAAAAGGATATGCTTGTCTTAAACAGCAGAATTCTCGGGAAGAATCAGAACGTACTGAAGATGCAGGTGAAAGATTCCGGAGGAACTGTGATGGATGCGATCTATTTCGGGGAGGCGCAGACTTGCCTGGAACAGATCCGGCAGGCAGGCGGAAGGATTACGGCAACCTATTATCCGTCCATCAACGAATTCCGCGGGCAGAAGACACTTCAGATCGTGATACAAAATTACCGATGATATAAATGTTGTTTCAAAGCAAAAAAAGTGTTATACTAAAAAATATCGTTTGAAGCAATGGAGAAGGAGGGGATCGAGATGTCAGAAACACTGGAAATCAGACCAAAAGAATTTAAGATGGTGGACGGCCACGCGGTCAAGGAGCCGGAAGACTATCAAGATCCAGAACTGTTGTATCAGTCATTAATCAGGCGTGTGAGACAGTACCATCCGTCGGCAGATATTTCTATGATTGAGAAGGCGTATAAGATTGCAAAGCAGGCGCACGAAGGACAGAAGAGAAAGTCGGGGGAACCGTATATCATCCATCCGCTCTGGGTGGGGATCATACTGGCAGATCTTGAGATGGACAAAGAGACGATCGTTGCGGGGATCCTGCATGATGCAGTGGAAGATACGGTCATGACACGGGATGATATCGAGAGAGAATTTGGTGCGGAGGTAGCGCTTCTCGTAGAGGGAGTCACAAAGCTTGGACAATTGTCTTATTCAAAAGATGTCGACAAGATGGAGCTGCAGGCAGAGAATTTAAGGAAGATGTTCCTTGCGATGTCCAAGGATATCCGCGTGATCATTGTCAAGCTGGCAGACCGTCTGCACAATATGCGCACGGCACAGTTCTGGCCGCCGCACAAGCAGAAGGAGAAGGCGAGAGAGACGATGGATATCTATGCTCCGATCGCACAGCGGCTTGGAATTTCCAAGATCAAGAAAGAGCTGGACGATCTGGCGCTGAAGTATTATCAGCCGGAAGTATTCTACGATCTTGTGAAGCAGATTAATGACCGGAAGACAGAGCGGGAGGAATTTGTACAGCAGATCGTGGATGAGGTGGCAAGCCATATGAAGAATGCGGACATTCAGGCAGAAGTCTATGGCAGGGTGAAGCATTTCTTCAGTATCTATAAGAAGATGGTCAATCAGGACAAGACTGTAGATCAGGTCTATGACCTGTTTGCAGTCCGTATCATTGTAGATACGGTCAAGGACTGCTATGCCGCACTCGGTGTGATCCACGAGATGTACACACCGATTCCGGGAAGATTTAAAGATTATATTGCGATGCCGAAGGCAAATATGTACCAGTCTTTACATACGACACTGATGGGACCTTCTGGACAGCCGTTTGAGATCCAGATCCGGACGAAGGAGATGCACAAGACGGCAGAGTATGGTATCGCGGCACACTGGAAGTATAAGGAGAGCGGCGATGGCAAGAAGAATATCGCCATGCAGGAAGAGGAGAAATTAAGCTGGCTCAGACAGATTCTGGAGTGGCAGCAGAACACAGATAACCGTGAATTTTTAAGTCTGTTAAAAGGTGGTCTGGATCTGTTTGCGGAGGATGTCTACTGCTTTACGCCGAACGGAGATGTGAAGAACCTTCCAAATGGTTCCACACCGATTGATTTCGCCTATGCGATCCACTCGGCAGTCGGCAACAAGATGGTTGGGGCGAGAGTGAATGGAAAGCTTGTCACGATCGATTATAAGATCCAGAACGGAGACCGCATCGAGATCCTGACTTCTCAGAATTCCAAGGGACCGAGCCGTGACTGGCTGTCGATCGTCAAGAGTACGCAGGCGAAGAACAAGATCAATCAGTGGTTCAAGAAGGAATTCAAAGAGGAGAATATCATCCGCGGAAAAGAGATGCTCCAGGCTTACTGCAAGGCAAAATCACTTGTGATGAGCGATCTGACAAAGCCGAAATATATGCAGGTCGTGCAGAAGAAATATGGATTCCGCGACTGGGATGCAGTGCTTGCTGCTCTGGGACACGGCGGACTGAAAGAGGGACAGATCGTAAACCGGCTTGTGGAGGAGTATCAGAAGGATCACAAGGAAGAGATCACAGATGAGACGATCCTCGAGAAAGTATCGGAGGCATCGAAACATAAAGTACATATCGCAAAATCAAAGAGCGGCATTGTCGTAAAAGGGATCGATGACATCGCAGTCCGGTTTTCTAGATGCTGCAATCCGGTGCCGGGAGATGAGATCGTTGGATTTGTGACGCGAGGAAGAGGAATGTCCATCCACCGGACAGACTGTGTCAATATTCTTCATCTGTCCAATGCAGAGCGCGCACGGCTGATTGATGCAGAGTGGGAGCAGACGGAAAATGACGCCTCCAGCGGACAGTATATGGCGGAAATCAAGATGTATGCGACAGACCGTCAGGGGATGCTGATGGAGATTTCAAAGATCTTTACGGAGAATAAGATCGATGTCAAGTCCATGAATGTGCGGACAAGTAAGCAGGGAACTGCGACGGTAGAGATGGGATTCATTGTGCGCGGCCGGGAGGAACTGGCAAGACTGATTGAAAAGATGCGTCAGTTAGAAGGCGTGATCGATATAGAACGTAGTGTGGGGTAACAAGAAGTGATGAAAGTAGAACGTTTTTTAACTGGAATATTAAGCACGAACTGTTATGTTGCGTGGGACGAACAGACAAAGGCTGCCGTGATCGTTGACCCGGCAGCATATCCGAAGAAGATGGCAGAGTTTCTGAAGGAAGAAGGGTTAGAGATTCAGGCGGTGCTTCTGACGCATGGACATTTTGACCATATCATGGGGCTGGATGCACTTCTGAACGATTATCCGGTTCCGGTCTATGTACACGAGGCGGAGAAGGAACTGATCGCAGACCCAAAGACCAATCTTTCTCTGACTTACACAAACGGGTACGTGTTTGAAAATGCGGTCTATGTGACAGACGGACAGAAGATCGAGGCGGCAGGGACAGTATTTGAAGTATTGTTTACACCGGGGCATACGCTGGGTGGCTGCTGCTATTACGCAGAGAGCGAGCATATTTTGTTCAGCGGGGATACGCTGTTTCGGTGTTCCATCGGGAGAAGTGATCTTCCGACCGGGGATGAGGCGACCCTGATCCGTTCGATCAAGGAGAAGCTGCTTGTCCTGCCGGAACATACAGTGGTATATCCGGGACATATGGCGGCGACGACCATTCAGACGGAAAAGACAGCAAATCCATTTCTTGCGTAAGCGGGGAACAGAGAAAATTTTCTGATCTGAAAAGATGGCAGCATCATACTGGGATCAGAAAAAATGTTTTTTATGTAAGGTACTGAGGGCGGGGAAGCATTTTCCCGTCCTTCCTTTATCCAATGTATCGTATCTCCTTTTGCTTTAGTTATGGGGAGGAGAGGAGGATCAAAAGGAAGATGAGGGTCAGCCCTTTCGAACGATTGGATGAAAAAAGTGTAATAGGAAAAGAAGTAAGGAAGAGAAGAAGATGATTCGATTACGGATAAAAGATAAAAGTTATATTTATGATGTATTTCATATTGTAAAAGCATTTTTTCCAAATGAGACAGTGGAGCAGGAAATTGATGAGGAACAAAAACTGTTTTTGGAGCTGGAGGTATGCGGAGAAGAGAACGCCTGCAGGATCTGCGCGGAAGTGGAAGAGCTGGAGCCATATGAGACAAAAAAGGAGAAAAAGCAGTATCTGGACCGAAAGATTTACCAGGAGCTTGCAGCGTATTCCGGGAAGACGCTGGCATGGGGGATCCTAACGGGGATCCGCCCGACGAAGATCGCGATGAAGATGTTAGAAGAGCAGATGGAAGAAACTGAGATCCAGAAAAATCTCGTAGAACAATATCTGATGAGTGAGGAGAAAGCACGGCTCGGGATTGAGATCGCAAAGCGGGAAAAAGCCCAGCTGGAGCAGCTTGATTATGAAGACGGATATAGTCTCTATGTGGGAATCCCGTTCTGCCCGACTACCTGCGCGTATTGTTCGTTTACCTCGTATCCGATCGCAGCGTGGAAGAAGCGGGTGGACGAATATCTGGATGCGCTCTGCAAGGAAATCAGCTATGTGGGAGCGATTTCCAAAGAGAAGAAATTAAATACGATCTATATCGGCGGGGGAACACCGACTACATTGGAAGCGGATCAGCTGGACCGGTTACTGACACATCTGGAAGAGACCTTTTCTTATGAGGAGATCAAAGAAATTACCGTGGAGGCAGGGCGTCCGGACAGTATCACGAGAGAAAAGCTGGAAGTGTTGAAACGGCACAAGATTCCGCGTATTTCGATCAACCCGCAGACGATGCAGCAGAAGACACTGGATCTCATCGGAAGAAAGCATACTGTGGAAGATATTCTCCGCGTCTATGCGATGGCAAGAGAACTGGAGTTTGAAAATATCAACATGGATCTGATCGCCGGACTTCCGGGGGAGACCGTGGAAGATGTCAAAGATACGTTAAGACAGATCGAGGCGCTTTCCCCGGACAGCATTACCGTACACTCGCTGGCGGTCAAGCGTGCGTCGAGACTGGCACAGATGCCGGAATTAAAAGAAGCGGCGCTTCAGGAGGAGAGAGGACGGCAGATGGAGGCGATGATCGATCTTGCGGCAGAGAGCGCTGCGCGGATGGGGATGGAGCCGTATTATCTGTACCGTCAGAAAAATATTGCCGGAAATTTTG
>JAPFCT010000090.1 GCA_026169575.1 Faecalimonas sp. | reverse complement strand
GTATGGGGGATGGGATATCGATGGAATTAAGAAGAAAAATGCGGCTGCATACCTTTTTTATCCGGTATGCAGTCTTTGTGATGATCGGAGCAGTTGTAATCTTATCGGCGGTTCTGCTTCTTTTTTCGGCGGGGATCCAAGCGGGCTGGATCGTTCCGGCAAATTATGCAGAAGGGATGCTTGCAGAGCGCGCAGAGCAGATCCGGTCTGCAGAGAAGGTGACAGAAGATCTGATTCCGGAAACGTGCCGGCACGGGGTGTATGACCGGGAGGGGAATTATCTTTATGGGACATTAAAAGAGGAAGAACGGAAGGAAATATGGAATGTTTATGAAAAAGGAGAGCGGGAAAAAGACGGAAGCTACTTTCGCGCGTTTGCCAGAGCAGGGGAAGTCTGTATCGTAAAATACCGGATGGTCTCTGAATATACAAATGTGTTTCTGCAAAAATATCTTCCGTCGGCAGACTGGACGCTGATCGGAGCAGCAGTTTTGCTTCTGTTTCTTTTGATGTTCTGTCTGGCAAGAAGATTTGGCACAATAATTTCCCGGGAACTTTCTGCTCTGGAGAAGATTACGGAAAAGATCAGCCGGCAGGAACTGGATTTCGGGAAAGAATCATCGAAGGTCAAAGAGATCGATGCAGTGCTGCGGTCAATGGACCAGATGAAAGAAGCGCTCAAAGCATCCCTGGGCAGACAGTGGAAGATGGAGCAGGTGAGAAGAGAACAGGTGGCGGCGCTTGCCCACGATATTAAGACACCGTTGACGATCCTGCGTGGAAGTGCGGAACTTGCATTGGAATCGGGGGAACTTGAGGAGGCAAAAGAATATGCTTTAGAGATCTGTGAGGAGACAAAAGAGATTGAGGCATATCTTCAGATTCTTCAGGAAATGCTGCGGGCAGAAACAGAAAAGAAAGTCAGAACCTGCAGCACCGATCTGGGAAAATTTACAGCAAAAGTAAAAAAGCAGGCAGAGGCGCTGGCAAAGACAAGGCAGATGGAAGTAAATGTGAGAGAAGTGCCGCAGAACGGTATGAAGGATCTGGTGATCCAAATGGACGAAACGCTGCTCTACCGGGCATGGATGAATGTGATCGCAAATGCGGTGGAATATGGAAGGCAGGGAGGAGCGATCCTTCTCACCATCCGGAAAACTGCGGATGCAATTGAATTGCTCACAGAAGATGACGGGCAGGGATTTTCAGAAGAAGATCTTGTGCGGGGAACAGAACAGTTTTACAGAGGAGATAAAAGCCGCGGAAAACGCGGGCACTACGGCATGGGGCTTGCGATCGCAGAGCGGTTTTCAGAGCAGCAGGGTGGAAGATTGCTGTTAGAAAATTCGTCGGAAATGAAAGGAGCAAAAGTAACGATTATGCTCCCGGGAAGGTCAGAAGAAGAAAAGGAGCAAGGGAAGAACTGACAAAAGAAATATTGACTGATTATTTTCCATATTTTCCGGGAACGTATTTTTGTACAAAGAAAAAAGACAAAAGGATAAACGAAAAGAGATGGATTTGTAGCAAGTGATAGCTTTTGTGCAATTTTTTCTCAGGGAATAGAAGAAATAGATAACAGGATATAGTTAAAAATCTTTGATAAAAAGACATATGTTTGCAAGCGAAAGGAAAATGAAAACCTGGGTTATTTTTATCTCACTTTAAAGTGAGAAAACAGAAAAAAGTCAGAAAAAGATGAAGAGAAAAAAAGAATCGGTTGGAATTTTGGGAATTGTTTTTGTGTAAAATGACTAAAACAGCGAAAATATGGATTGAAAATAAAAAAGTATTGCACAAAATGCATAAACATGTTAATATCTTAACAGATTTATTCAAAACCCAAAAACAAGGAGGAAGTAAGTAAGATGAAGAAGAAAGTAGTTGCATGTCTGCTTGCAGGAACAATGGCTATGTCTCTTACCGCTTGTGGCGGAGGCGGCGTTAGCAGCAATTCATCATCAGGAAAGGGAGACAGCAAAGAAGCAAGCACCGCAGATAAGGAAGTTGGTGTAGAACAGACAGCGGAACCGCAGGCGCCACCGGAAGATGCACCAGTAGGAGGTCAGTTCGTAGTACAGATCGTTCCAGGATCCTTATCACCAGATATGATGGAGGGATGGTCAGCAAACGCTACCAATACAGGCTTCATCAGACTGATGAACGGTTATGGACTTACAGATATCACAAGAGAACGTGTGAAAGACTGGGATCCGGTTGTTGTAAAATCTCATGAGGAGACAGACAATGAGGATGGTTCCAGAACTTATACGATTACACTGAATGATAATCTGAAATGGAATGATGGATCTAAGATCACAGCAAAAGATTATGTGTTCCACATTCTGTTACGTTCTTCAAAACAGTTCTCTGAATGTGAAGGCGATGCAACAATGGGAAGCACTTTAGTTGGATTTGATGGATTCCGCGAAGGAAAGACAAAAGAATTCACAGGTGTTCGTCTTCTTGGAGAATATGAATTTTCATTTACAGTAGCAGCGGAAAATCTTCCGGACTACTACATCCTTGATTCCATTGGATTTGAACCAGCTCCGATGGCAGCGATCGCACCGGGAGTAGAGATCAAAGATGACGGAAACGGATGTTACTTTAATGATAAATTTACAACAGACTTACTCCGTGAGACACTGCTTGATCCAGAGACAGGTTTCCGTTATAAGAGACCGGTTGTCTGCGGACCATACCAGTTAAAGAAAGTAGACATCGGTACTGAGACTGTTGAGTTAGAAATCAACAAAGAATATCTTGGAAAATATGACGGAACAACACCACATATCGAGAAGATCATTTCAAAACCAGTTGCAACTGAGACATGGAGAGATGAATTTGAGAAAGGTACCGTTGACTTCTTCAAAACAAGCAAAGGCGAGACGATTGACTCTACTCTGACAAAAGTTGAAGAAGGAGCAATCAAAGCAAACTATGGAGTGGTACCTCAGGACTCTGTAAGTGAATTCCGTTTCGCATGTGACTTCGGACCGTCCCAGTTCCCGGAAGTACGTCGTGCATTTGCCTATATCATTGACCGTGACGAGATTAACAAACAGCTGACTGGCGGATATGCAAGTGTGGCAGACTGTGTTGCAACAGAGGCGATGGAAGATTATCAGGCAACAAAGGACGAGCTGGAAGGCGAACTGACACATTATACATACGATATCGACAAAGCAAAACAAGAACTGATCGACGGCGGATGGACATTAAATGAGAGTGGCGGAGAGTTCGTAGAAGGAACAGATAAGGTTCGTTACAAAGAAGTAGACGGAGAACTGATGCCGTTAGTAATCGAATGGGCATACCAGGAAAATGAGCAGAACAACCTCTGCAATACGGTTATTCCACCGGAAGCAGAGAAAATCGGTATGCAGATCAAAGGAACAAAGATGGATTTCACTCAGATCATTAATCATCTGAACCGTGAAGGTGTAGATCCTACATATCATGTATTCAGTGTTGGTGTTGTATTACCAGAACTCAGTGCATGGTGGTACTTCTTTGATGATGCACCGGAGCGTATGGGACTTTGGAACTACTACCGTGTAAGCGATCCGGAATTAAAGGGTATTACGCAGGAAATGAGAAAAGTAGAGCCGGGTGACACAGAAACATACAGAAAACTATTTGTTGATTTCCAGAAAGAGATTAACAAAGAACTTCCGGGTGTTGTAATGTCAACGGGTACAGACTACTGGTTCTACAATCCGAAGTTAAAGAACTTCGTTCCACGTGCATATGACAACTGGTGGGGATTCGTTCTGGATGCATACATTGAAGAATAAGCGCCAGATAAGATAAGCGATAAGGAGGGAGGCGGCTCTGTCCGCTTCCTTTTTTATCACATCGGAAAGGCAGATGATGGATTTTCCGATGTGATAAAAAGCACTGGGTTCAGTGCCTTTCTTTACTAAAAATAAAAAGTGGGGTTGCAAAGAATGGTTAAATACATTTTAAAAAGACTTTCCTATATGGTAGTCGTATTCTTTATACTGTCCATTCTGTTGTTCGGACTGTTCAAGATGGTTCCGGGAGATCCGGCGCGTATGATGGTCGAAGGACAGAAGATGAGCGTATCTCCTGAAGAGTACGAAAGACTTTATCAGGACGCAAGGGCACGTCTCGGACTGGATAAGCCAGTCATTGTTCAGTATTTCAGCTGGTTTGGAAACGTATTAAAAGGTGATTTTGGATATTCTTCTGTATTCAGAGTTCCGGTTCTTCAGCTTGTAGGACCGCCAATGAAAAATACGGTCTGTCTGAATATTGTATATTATATCTTGTTGTTTTTGATCACGATTCCTCTTGGAATCAAGGCGGCAGTCAAGCAGAATTCTGTGTTTGATACGACGGTTCAGGTGACAACGATCATCGGTATCAGTATTCCGTCTTTCATCACAGCGTTGATCTTTATCTTCCTGTTTGCGATTACAATTCCGATCTTCCCGATCAGTGGTATGGTGACGACCGGAGCAAACTATACGGGAATCCGTGCGGTCGGCGATTATCTGTACCATCTCTGTCTGCCGGTAATCGTTATGGTCTTTGCCGGACTCGGTGGAATGACAAGATATGTCAGAGGTGCATTGCTTGATGCTTTATCCATGGACTATGTAAGAACTGCAAGGGCAAAGGGATTACGTGAGAAGACAGTAATCTACAAACATGCATTCCGAAATGCACTGATCCCGATCACTGGATTTGTTGTAGGTTCTATCGTTGCAATCTTCGGTGGATCGATCATTATCGAGACACTGTTCTCTTGGAAAGGTGTAGGAAAACTCCTCATCGACTCTTTGAACCAGCAGGATTATACAGTAGCTCTTGCCATGCAGATGTTCTATATCTTACTGGCGCTCGTGTCCAACCTGGTCACAGACATCTGTTACTGTTTCGTAGATCCACGAATCAAATTAGAGTAATCATGGAGGAAAGCACATGTTAAAGAAAGGCAAAAAAGAAGAAAAGAAGCTCTCGGTATTAGAAGAAGAGCAGATGCAGAGTCCTTTTCGGACAATTGTAAAAAGACTCTGTGAAAATAAAATCGCCATGGGTTCTGCCATCGTATTTATTACGATATTTTTAATGTGTTTCATTCTGCCAATCTGGCTGAAGCAGGATATGAACTATCAGGACCCGACACAGAAGAACATCGCACCGGGAATGAAATTTCTTGATGTTCCAAAGGAACTTCAGGGAAATGCAAAAGAGATCGAGACTGGACCGACATTTGGTGTAGGTATCGATAACGAAGGTGTTGTATATGAGTGGGGAACACTGACAGAAAGATTAAAACAGATTCCGGCAGATATGGGTAAAGTTGTCGATATTGCAGTTGGTCAGGATCACGTTCTTGCACTGAATGAAGAAGGGAAACTGTTCACATGGGGATTCAACCGTATGAACCTGAACCGTATCCCGGCAGAAATCAAAGGAAAGAAAGTAAAATCAATTTCCGCAGGATTCCAGGTATCTATCGTAGTGCTGGAAGACGGAAGCATTGTAAAATGGGGAAATGAAAACTCAATTGATGTTGTTGCATCCAAAGCGAAAGATGAAGATGTAAAGACAGTCAAGACAAATATCCAGACAGGTCTTGCCCTCACAGAGGATGGAAAACTGATCCCTCTGGCAAAGAGAGCAACTGCATTTGATGCGATCCCGGAAGAAATCCAGGGAAAAGTCAAAGATTTCGCTCTGACTGACAAGACAGCATTTGCATTACTGGAAGACGGTACACTTGCATGCTGGGGAGCAAACGATTATAAGATCCAGAGCATCCCGGAAGGAATAGACGGACATGTGGAGAGTCTCTCCGCAGGACGTAACCATGTTGTCGCTCTGTTAGATGACGGAAGCGTAAAGGCATGGGGCGGAAATAACAATAAGCAGATAGAAGTGCCGGACGATATGAAAGATATCGTTGCTGTTTCCAGCAGATACTATCAGAACTATGCGATCGACAAAGACGGAAATGTTAAGGCATGGGGACTGAAAGGATATTTATTCGGAACAGACAACCTCGGAAGAAGTGTTGCGCTTCGTATGTTAAAGGGTGGACAGATGACAATGACAGTCGGATTTGTATCCGTAATCATCTCACTTGTGATCGGTATCATTGTCGGAGGTATCGCAGGATACTATGCAGGTAAAGTGGACATCATCCTGATGCGTGTCGCAGAGGTAGTAGGTTCGCTGCCATTTATTCCGCTGGCATTGATCCTTTCCGCATTGATCGGAAATAAAGTATCAGAGATCGGACGTATCATTATGATCATGATCATCCTTGGTATCTTAAGCTGGCCTGGTGTTGCAAACATGGTGCGTGCACAGGTACTTGCAGAACGTCAGAAAGAATTCGTCACAGCAGCGAAAGCGCTCGGAGTGCGTGAGAGAAATATTATCTTCCGCCATATCGTACCGAATGTTATGACAATTATCATTGTAAATGCAACACTTTCATTTGCAACATGTATGCTTACAGAGTCCGGTCTGTCATTCCTTGGATTCGGTGTCGGTGAGCCGATCCCATCCTGGGGTAACATGCTGAACAACTGCCGGTCTTCAGAGGTTATCTCTCAGTTCTGGTGGAGATGGGTATTCCCGTCTATCGCACTTGCACTTTGTACGATCAGCATCAACCTTTTTGGAGACGGTCTGCGCAAAGCAGTTGATCCAAAATCCAATGAAAGGTAGGAAGAGACATGGAATATTTATTAGAAGTTGATGATTTACATACATATTTTAAGACAAAAAAAGGAATTGTAAAGGCAGTAAACGGAGTGTCTTACCAGGTGGAAGCCGGTAAGACGCTCGGAATCGTAGGAGAATCCGGAAGTGGAAAGAGCGTATCTGCGATGAGTATCTTAAAGCTTCTCGATGGAAACGGATATATTGACAGTGGAACGATCACATTTAAGGGACGCAACCTTGCAGAATGTACAAAGAATGATATGTACCAGATTCGTGGAAATGAAATTTCTGTTATTTTCCAGGAGCCGATGACAAGCTTAAACCCGGTATATACGATTGAGAAACAGTTAAATGAAGTGTATCTGACACACCAGAAGATTTCAAAAGAAGAGGCGAGCAAGAAATCTTTGGAAATGTTAAAATCCGTAAAGATTCCAAATGCAGAGTCCATCATGAAACAATATCCGCACCAGTTATCCGGTGGAATGAGACAGCGTGTCATGATCGCGATGGCGCTGGCATGTGAGCCAAGCCTTCTGATCGCGGATGAGCCGACAACTGCGCTTGATGTAACGATTCAGGCACAGATCCTTCATCTGATGAATGAGTTAAAGAAAGAAAAAGGAACTTCAATCCTCTTCATCACACATGACCTCGGTGTTATCAATGAGATGGCAGACAGTGTGGCAGTTATGTACTGCGGTCAGGTAGTAGAGATGTGTTCGGCACATGCGATCTTCGCAAGAGACAATGCGTTCTCACATCCTTACACAGAAGGACTGATGACATCGATCCCGAGACTGGATACACCGGTAGGAGCACGTCTGGAAGCGATTCCGGGATCTGTGCCGCATCCGCTGGATCTTCCAAAAGGATGTAAATTTGCACCGCGCTGTAAATATGCGACACAGAAATGTCTGGAAGAAGAACCAAAGTTGGAACAGGTAGAAGGAGATCATGTAGTACGCTGCTTCTATCCTGAGAAGGAGGGCCGTCATGCAAAACAATCATAAGGAAAATCAGGGAGAGAAGAAAGTACTCTTAAGAATTACAGACCTGAAACAGTGGTTCCCGATCAAGAAGACAAAACTCTTCCAGAAAGAACAGCTGTATGTCCGCGCAAATGACGGAATCACACTGGATATTTACGAAGGAGAGACTGTCGGTCTGGTAGGTGAGTCCGGATGTGGAAAATCTACATTTGGAAGAACGCTCCTGCAGATTTATCCACAGACAGAAGGAAAGACAATGTATTACGGACGTTCTCTGACAGAGATGGCGCCGGATTATGTAGAAGATACTGTAAAAAGTATCGGACCGAGAAAGAAAAAAATCGCAGAACTTGAGAAAAAAGTAGAAGGTCTTAAGGCAGAGTACGAGAAAATGGAAGATGGGGCAGAAAAGTTCCAGAAGCAGGAAGAATGCGAGAATCTCCGTAAGGAATGTAACAGAGAATTCCTCGATCTCGTACAAATCATCGGAGGATTTTATGCCGTAGACAATACGCAGGAAGCAGAGCAGCGGATCCTTGAAAAATTCAAAGTCGCAAAAGTACTGCGTAATCTGAGAGAAGAAGATAAAACAGAAGGCAAAGATAAGAGCAGTGAGATTGCAGTGAAAGAAAAAGAACTTGCTGCAGCGGAGGAAAAACTTACTGCACTTCGTGCCAAATATAGTTCTGATCCGGCATTCCAGAAATACGAAGAATACAAAGATAATGGAGTCGATCTTGCAAGATTAAAGACAAAAGAGATGCGTATCTTAAGAAAAGATATGCAGATGATCTTCCAGGATCCATATTCTTCCTTAAACCCTAGAATGACAGTTGGACAGATCATCGGAGAGGGATTACTTGCACACGGATTCTTCCAGAAGAATGATGACAAAATGCAGGATTATGTCATGAAGACGATGGAAGAGTGTGGTCTGGCTCCGTACATGATCCACAGATATCCGCACCAGTTCTCCGGAGGACAGAGACAGCGTATCGGTATTGCCC
>JAPFCT010000018.1 GCA_026169575.1 Faecalimonas sp. | reverse complement strand
GTATAGAAGGTTTTTATATCTTCTAACGAGCGTCATCTTGTTCTCATGCCCGACTTTGTGCGGGCTATTTTCATTCATTGTTCCAACAAAAATCGGAATTTCCTATTATATAAAAAATAGCCTCCAGCATCTACTCTCAAAAAGCATACTTTTTAGGAGATGTGCTGATACTACTTCTGTACGGAGATATACATAAAATCGCAACAAAAAAAGACAGAACATTTCTGCCCTGCCTTCTCTGCTGTATTCAGTTCTTGTTTTTCCTATACTCAAACTTGTATCCCACACCTTTTACAGTATGAATGTACTGCAGTCTGTCCGGATCCGGCTCCAGCTTCTTACGAAGCTGGCTGATGCACCACATGACCGCATTTTCATAATCCTCTACTTCCTCCGTCCAGACTGCCTCATAAATTTGTTCTTTGGACCGAACCCAACCCGGATGACTGGCAAGATATACTAAAGTGTCAAATTCGTGGCGGTTGAGTAAAATTTCTTTCCCGCTCCGATACACCAGCTTTTCAGTAAGTAAAATCTTCAGATCCGCACGTTCTATTTTTTCTGAAGGTAGCATCCGTTCCTCTACATCAGCCGAACCTTCTACCGCTTTCAGTATTTTCTCCAATATATGATCTTCACTATCTGATACAGATAAAATTAAAATTTTCCCATTCGCATTACCTCCAACAAATCTTGATATTACAATTCTTTTTCACTAAATATTTCAAATACATCTCTTATCGTATTTTTATCCAATGCATCTAAAATGAAATCTCTTATCTTCTTTGAATCCTTTTCGCGCTGGATTTCCTTCTGCCCTGTAAATTTTACGCTCCTTTATATCATAGATTACAGACCATACGGTATCTGCTCCAGTCTTTCGATCATACTGACACATGAAACCATACTTTCCGGATAAAATTTCTTCTGCACACTTCAAACTAAAATGATTATTCTGTGCTTTCAATGCCTGATATGCCACTTTGTATCGTTCCGAAGAATTCCAGTCGTCCACTTCTTCACTATTCTTATAAACACTTAACTTTTCAGAATTATAGTTGTTCGCAGTTACTACAAATTCTTCTCCATCTTTCGGTAAAATCACTTCTACTTCATACGGATTGCACTCAACCACCGCCATATCTCCAAATACATCTACAACTGTTAAAATTTGTTGTGAAGCAATGGGAATCTCTTGTAGAAAATCAATAGCTTCTTTCGTCGTTCTGCACTTTTCCAAAACATACCGTACTAACATTCCGGCATTTAATCCTGCTTTATGCACCTTCGGATAAACAAAAGTCAATCCAATAGCCAAACCATATTCATTGACTCCATCCTCCATCTGGACAAAAGCTGTTGTATTTCCTTGAAATGAATATCCACCATCTAACTGATATAAGCAGTTCATATATAACTTTTCCAGTTCCGTTAAAAAATCGCTGTTTCTTCCTAAAATGATATGCTCCTGATCGCGGAAAGCAAAGCATGTGCAATGATTACTGAACTCAAAACAATACATACTCAACAAAAACGTACACAAATCTTCATAAGAACTCTCTTGTCCATCTGCAATTCCTTTGATTTCTTCCAAAACTTCCGGATAGTATTTCTCATAAACTGGCAGACATTGCATTGCAAACTTACTCCGTTCTTCTGTAATCTGAAACGTATGTTGCTTATGAATAAAATTTCCATGTTTTCTTAACATTTCTCCCCAGTGAAAACCGGCTTGATAATGTGTATTTTTAAATCTTCCATGATACATTCTTACACCTACTTTTATGATTTTTCGTCTGTAAGATCTTACATATTCATAACCTAGCAGAATAAAAAATTTTTGTCAACGAAATAAAATTTACTCCTTAAAAATACACAATCTACCACTAAAACAACGTTTTTTTCAAATCAGCAATCCATGTCTTAATTGTCTGCGCCAATGTAATCTGCTGACGAAGTACCGCCATGCCTGTTGCTGGAACATTCTCCGCTTTTTCTTTCCATTTCTGATTCTCTTCCAAATAATTCAAAAGAATCTCTATATTCATTTCTATCTCATCCAGACATTCTTTCTGTGCTTCTTTGGGCATGCTTTCTAAATTTACAATGACTGCATTGAAATCTAAAAACATGTGAATTGGCTTTTTAGAAAGTTCATGCATCAGTTTTTCAAACTCTGTCTCTCCGTTTTCTGTCAAAGAATATACTGCTTTTTCCGGCATATTCCCCTCTTTTTCCGTTCGGCTGGAAATCAAACCTTTCTGTTCCAACTGAAGCACTTTTTTATAAATAGAGGGTGTGCTGATCTTTACCCATTTTGAGATATTC
>JAPFCT010000406.1 GCA_026169575.1 Faecalimonas sp. | reverse complement strand
GCTTACGGTATCTCCGATTGCTACAAGCTGGTATTTCTGTACGTTTACCATCGCATACTTCTTGACAAGACCCGCATCATCTTTTAACGCGATAAAATACGTCGGCTCTCCGGAGAGATTTAAAAGAAGCGGGAATGTCGCCTTGTACTTTAAGTTCTGTACCTGACCTTCCGCAGATGACATCGCAGAAGCCTCTGTGGCACCTTCGATCGGATAGAACTTTGTCTCCATCGTTCTCTGGTTCATAAGAACAAATCCAACATTTGACTGGTCACCACTCACAGACGTCACACCGGTGTACACCCATACATCGTCATCGATTGCAAGATAATTGTATCCTTCTGTCGTCTTCAGACAGTCTTTCTGTCCAAGCACACTGTTTAAGAAGCCATGCTTCAAGGTTCCATAGTAATCATAAAGCTGTACCAGAAGGTCAGAGGAATATGCCCGGTCGATCCACTTCGGCACATCTTCGATCGCGTAGTCTTTCGTCTCTCCGGTCACCGCATTACACAGCACGACTCTTCCTACCGTCTCTCCTCCAAACAGACCAATGTTAAACTTCTTCACCGGGCATACCCAATATGGAACTCCATCATCATCGGTCTCAAAGCTTAACTGATCAAAAATATAAGTCGGATAGTTGAACCGCAGATGTCTGTAAATATTCCGGTTAAAATATTCACTTGTAGAATACTTGATGCCTTCTTCCAGCTTTACAAGTTCTGTGGACTGTGTCGCCATATCAATGCGTACATATGCCGGGATACCTTCCGACTGATTGGTGATCCATTTGATGCCGCTGGCATATTTCAGCGGAGAAACACGAACCGGTCTTCCCTGATAATTGATCTGACTGTAAATATCATCCACTTCAAACTGAGACACCATATCTACCATACTTCCCATCTTTCTGTTTCCGAGAAGTGTCGCTGACTCTTTGTCAAGCAAAGGGATCTGGTCAAAGGAAAGTTCTTCGATATCCTTTGTAAATTCTCCCTCCTCCACTTTCAGAAGCTTCTGATACTTCTTCGCATTTACGATCGGGGAAGAAAGGAGCGCTCCCACAAGATACACAACAACAACTGCTGCCAGCACAAACAGGATCGCCTTCATTCCTTTGCTCGTCCTGATCTCATCCGGGCGGAGCCGTTTCTTCCACGCGTAGATCAGCGCAATGACTGCCACCAGGATTCCAATAAAGAACCAGAAGTCACGAGAGTGGATATTGATTGCCGGCAGTGTAAAGTAATAGTACAAAAATGCAACAACTACCAGGACAATCGCTCCAATGATTTTTGTCTTTGCCTTTTTCATAACATCCTCCATTTTCTATATATCAATAAGTTATAATGAACAGTATAATACAAAAATATCATCAGCGCAAACAATGTCTGATGATATTTTATAAACTTCTTATAAACAATCGAATTTAAAAATGTTTTCTCCAGAAACCCGGAGAACAAATCATAAGAAACGGAAAGATTTCAAGTCTTCCGATCAGCATATCCATGGAGAATACCATTTTGGATAACACGGAAAAGGACTGGAAGTTTTCCACCGGACCGACTCTTGAAATTCCCGGACCTACATTGCTCAGTGTCGTCAGCACTCCTGATATCGTTGTTGCAAAATCAAAATTATCAAGCGCCACAAGCAGCACGGAAATTCCAAATACAAACACATACGCACTAAAGTATGCATACACCCCCTGCAGTGTCTCATTGCTGATCTTCTTTCCATTTACTTTTACAACATTCACTGATTTCGGATGCAGCATCCCTTTGACCTGCTTTAAAATACTTTTCCACAAGATCAGGAACCTGGATACTTTCACTCCGCCTCCCGTAGAACCCGCACATGCACCAATGACCATAATAAGCAGCAAAATACATTTTGACAATTCCGGCCACAAATTATAATCCGCCGTGGCAAATCCGGTTGTTGTAATAATGGATGCAACCTGGAAGACCGAATATCGGAAGGCTTTTAACGGCTCCTTATAAATCGTAAGCACATTGCAGGTGATCACCAGTGTTGCCACTGCTATGATTCCCAGATATGCCCTGACTTCCTCGTTTTTCCAGACAGATTTCACATCTCTTATCAAAAGAAGAAAATACATATTGAAATTAATTCCAAACAAGATCATAAAAACAGTGATCACACCGTCAATGTAAGCACTGTTATAATAAGCCACACTGCTGTTATGATTTGCGAATCCTCCAGTACCCGCAGTGCTGAAGGAGTGGATAATGCTGTCATACAGATTCATTCCACCTGCTAGAAGAAAAATAATCTCCGCGACAGTCAGCGCCAGATACATCGCATATAAGAGCTTTGCCGTCTCGCGCGCTTTTGGAACAAGTTTGTCCGCCTCCGGTCCCGGCACTTCGGCCCGCATCAGATGCATAGAACCTTTATCATCCAGAGAAGTCACTACCATAACAAACACAAGTACACCCATTCCGCCAATCCAGTGTGTCAGACACCTCCAGAAATTCATACCGTAGGAGAGCGCTTCTATATCCGTAAGAATCGTAGATCCGGTCGTCGTAAATCCGGATACCGTCTCAAATAAAGCATCGATATACGACGGTATTTCTCTTGACAGATAAAGTGGAAGCGCTCCGAATACCGACCATAAGATCCATGCTGCCGCGACGATCACAAGTCCGTCTTTCCCATAGATTCTTCCATTCTCCGGCTTTTTCCTGCCAAAGAGAAGAAAAAAGACACACAGCACAGCACTTGTGATCCCGAATGCCGCCATGTCTGAAGTTTCCCCGTAAATCAGAGAGACTGCTGCCGGGATGCAAAGTACAAGCGCTTCCACCCCCAGCATTTTTCCTAATACATAAGCTGTCATTTTATAATTCATTTTTCTTCCACCACTACACTAAAATATCATGAAAATCCTGCACTTTGCATTTCAATGTAATTACGATCACGCTATCCCCGATCTGAAGACAATCCTCTCCTCCGGGAATAATGATTTTTCGATTTCTTACAATACATGCGATCAGCACATCTTTTTTCGTTTCCAGGCTCTTCAGTGGTACCCCCACATAGGAAGTCTGTTTTTTATAATAAATTCCAGCGCCTCGACACGGTCATCTACCAGATGGTACATTGCCTCAATATTTGCACTGCGGATAGAATTCTGCCGCGCACGCACATAGCTTAAAATCGCATCGGCTGTCGCAGACTTCGTCGATACAATGCTGTTGATCCCAAATCCTGCCACCATCTCTGCCCGGGAATCTTCATTGACTTTCGCCACGATCTTGGGAACTCCCTGCTTCTTTGCAAACAGCGCCATGATAATGTTCTCTTCATCCATTCCCGTAAGCGCAATAAAGGCATCTGCATCGCCAATTCCCTCTTCGATCAGCAGTTCATTATCAGAGCCATCCCCATGAATAATAGTAGCTTCCGGAAGCGCTTCGCACAATCCTTCACTCTTTGCCAGATCTTTCTCTATGATCTTCACCTGCATTCCAAGCTTCGTCAACTGTTTTGCAAGATAGAATCCAACTCTTCCTCCTCCGCAGATCAATACCTTTTTAATTTTATTTTTACGATTTCCAATCTTTTTAAAGAAAATCTCCATCTCCCGGTGGGATGCCGCTATGTGAAGCCGGTCCCCTGACTGCAGAATAAATTCTCCGTCCGGAATATAAACCTGTGCCCCCCTCTGTACCGCACAGATCAGAACTTTGATCTTATACTTCTTATAAAATTCTGCAAGCGATATTCCCGTGATCGGACTTTCCTGCGGAAGAGGAAATTCTACCAGTTCTACCCTTCCTTTCGCAAAAGTCTCCACCTTACTCGCAACCGGAAAGATCAGAACTCTGGAAATCTCATTTGCAACGGTCAGTTCAGGATTTACCGCCATACTCAAATGCAGGTCTTCCTTCAGAATGTCAAGCTGCTGCAGGTAAACCGGATTTCTCACACGGGCGATCGTATGTCTGGCCCCCAGTCTTCTCGCGATCAGACAACTTAACATATTCAGTTCATCGGTAGATGCACAGGCAATCACCAGATCTGCATGCGGTACATCAGCCTGCTTCTGAACCTCCGCGCTGACCCCATCGCCAGTGATACAGAAAATATCCAACCGGTTGATAGTTTCCTTCAATTTTCCCTCATTTGGATCGATCAAAACGATGTCATAATTTTCTTCAGAGAGTTGTTTGGCCAGCTTAAAGCCCACCTTTCCATCCCCTATAATTACAATTTTCATCGCACTTTCCTCTTTTCTCACATTACTTTTCCATTTTGTAAATACTCATTGTCAAAACCGATAATCAGCATGCAAATTATAACACGTTCTATTAGCACGTCAAGAAAAATCTTTAGACTATTTTAACATATCTTTATATCATTTTAATGGTCTCCTGAACCTTCTCAGCCG